>CAMLOC010000342.1 GCA_946481465.1 uncultured Shinella sp.
AGAAGGGAACCGGCGATTGTCGCCAGGGGCACGACGACGATGAGATAGCCGGCAAGTTCGCCGAGCAGCAGGGGAAGGCTTGTGCGGAAACCCCGCGCGGCGGCGCCGACCGTCAGCAAGGTGTTGGTCGGTCCCGGCGTCAGCAGCAATGCGAGGATGGCGAAGAGAAAAAGGCTGTCCGGCATGAAGATCCCATAGGCGGAATGGTCTGAACGGCTCCACCCTAGAGGCTTCCTGCACCGCGGCCTTGATCCCCGTCAAGAGCGGGTATCTTCCCCCGCGCGCGAAGTCCCGCTAAGGATCATCGCGGAACAAAGCGTGGGAGAGCATGATGACCGAAATGATTGCGGACGACATTCGCCGGCTGGAGGAGCAGGAGCGTCTTCTGCGGTTCGGCCGGTTCAGCCCGGACGACGCCTGGGCGCTCGGCAACCGGGTGCGCGAAACGGCGCTGGCCCGCGGCGCCGGCGTGGCGATCGACATTTCCCTGCGCGACCGCACCCTGTTTCACTGCGCCCTGCCCGGCACCTCCACCGACAATGTCGAATGGATCCGCCGCAAGCGCAACACCGTGCTGCGGCTGTGGCATTCCTCCTACCTCGTTGGGCGGCGGCTGGCGCTGTCCGGCCGCGACCAGGGGGATGCGCACAATCTTCCCCTCGCCGACTTCGCGGTACACGGCGGCGGCTTCCCGCTCTTCGTCGCGGACCTCGGCTGCGTGGGCGCGGTCACCGTCTCCGGCGTGCCGCAGCGGATCGACCATGCCATCGTCGCCGATGCGATCGCGTCCTTCCTGAACATCGACCTGGGCGACAGCCGGTTGCCGGACTGACCCCCCTCCCCTGCCCCCTAGGAAAGAGGAAGCCGGCCCGGTAGGATGGAACGCGGCCGGCCGGCCGAAGGAAAGCGGAGAGGAGCCGTTGTTCCCGTGAAATTGCGTCATGCCCTGGCCTTCGTGATACTGCCGATCGTCGTGGTCTTCATCATTCTGCAGGGCGGCGCGCTGCTGACCCGCAGCTACATGGACGACGCCTCCCTGCAGGCCGGCACGACACTTCGCCTCGCGGTTGCGGCGCTCGGCGGCCATCTCAGCCGCTACGAGCCCCTGCCCGCGCTGATCGCCGACCACGACGATATCGAAGCCCTGCTGCAATCGCCCTCGGACCCGGGCCTGCGCCGGACGGCCAATCAATATCTGAAAGAAATCAACGGCCTGCTGGAATCGTCCGATATCTATGTCATGACACCGGACGGCAATACGGTCGCGGCCAGCAATTATGAGGTGCCCGGAACCTTCGTCGGCCAGAATTTCGACTACCGCCCCTATTTCAAGGAGGCAATCGCGGGCCGGCAGGCGCGGTTCTATGCGCTCGGCACGACGTCGCTGAAGCGCGGCTATTACTTCTCCTCTCCGGTGGAGGCGGGCGGCGCCATCCTCGGCGTCATCGTCTTCAAGGTGGATATCGACACGATCGAGGCGTCGTGGCGCGGCGGGGAATACGAGATCTTCGTCGCCGATCCCGAGGGCATCATCTTCATGACCGGCAATGAGGCCTGGCTCTATAATGGCATTCTACCGCTCGATGCCCCTCGCCTCGCCCGCACCCAGGCGTCACGCCGCTATGCCGAAGCGGAATTGAAGCCCCTTCCCGTCAGCGAGAGTGTTTACCACGGTCAACACCTGATGCGGATCGCCAGCACCGGCTCGACACGCGAATATCTGCAGCTCTCCCAATACATGCCGGAGGCGGACTGGACGGTGAACGTTCTGCTCGACACGGCATCGGTGCGTGCTCAGGCCCGCACCACCCTCATCGCCATCCTGCTGTTCATCTGCCTTGCCGGGTTGGGACTTGCCGTCCTCTGGCAGCGCCGCGCCCGGGTCGTGGAGCGGCTGCGTTTGCAGGAGGAAGCGCGCAACGAACTGGAGCGCCGCGTCGAGGAGCGCACCGCCGACCTTGCCCGGGTCAACGAGCAGATCGAACTCGAAGTCGCCGAGCGGCGGCTGACCGAGCAGGAATTGCGCAAGACCCAGGCTGACCTCATCCAGGCCGGAAAGCTCGCCGGCCTCGGCCAGATGTCGGCCGCCCTCTCCCATGAATTCAACCAGCCGCTGGCCGCCGCCAAGACCTATGCCGACAGCGCGGCCCTTCTGATCGATCGCGGCCGCGTGCCGGAGGCACAGGATAATGTCCGCCGCATCTCCGCCCTCATCGACCGCATGGCTTCGATAAGCCGTCACTTACGCAATTTTGCCCGCAAGCCGAACGAGAAGCTCGGGGCGGTTCCCCTGTCCGAGGTCATCGCCGACACGATGGAGATCGTCACGCCGCGGTTGAAGGCGGCCGCCGCCGACCTGGAAGTCACGCTCGAGGACGAGGCCTTCGTCGTGCGGGCCGGTCCGGTCCGTCTCCAGCAGGTGCTCGTCAACATCATCAGCAACGCGGCCGACGCCGTCGAGGGGCTGGATGACCGGCGGATCCGGCTTTCCGCACGACGCGAGGACGACCGCGTCGTCATCGAGGTGCGCGATCCCGGGCCGGGCGTGCCGGCCGCGATTGCCGACCGCATCTTCGATCCCTTCTTCACGACGAAGGGCGTGGGTAAGGGCTTGGGCCTTGGTCTTTCGATTTCCTATAATATTATCAAGGACTTCGGCGGGAGCCTTTCCGTCACGAACCATGCCGAAGGCGGCGCCGTCTTCCGCATCGTGCTCGATGTGGCGAGCCATGCACGGGAGGCGGCCGAATGAGCGGGCCGCGCATCCTGCTGATCGACGACGAGGAGGAGATGCGGCGCTCCTCGGCGCAGGCGCTGGAACTGTTCGACCTGCCGGTCGACACCTTCGCCAGCGCCGAGCCCGTGCTGGAACTTGTCGGCTATGCCTTCGACGGGGTGGTGGTCAGCGATATCCGCATGCCGGGCATGGACGGCATGACGCTGTTGCAGCGCATCCGCGAGGTGGATCCGGAGGTGCCGGTCATCCTGGTGACCGGTCACGCGGATGTGCAGCTTGCGGTCAGCGCCATGCGGGCCGGCGTCTATGACTTCCTGGAGAAGCCGTTCACGGCGCAGCATCTCGCCGGCATCATCCGCCGCGCGATGGATCGCCGTAGCCTTGTCCTGGAGAACCGGCGCCTGCGCGCGGTCGCCGGCAAGCGGGACGATATCGAGGCCCGCTTGCCGGGGCGCACGCAGGCCATGGTGGACCTGCGCTACCGGCTGCGGGCCATCGGCGCGAGCGATGCCGATACGCTCGTCATCGGCGAAACGGGGGCGGGCAAGGAGGTGGTGGCGCGCGCGCTGCACGATATCAGCGCCCGGGCGAACCGCCCCTTCATCGCGATCAACTGCGCCGCCCTGCCCGAAACCTTGATCGAGAGCGAGCTGTTCGGCCACGAGGCAGGCGCCTTTCCCGGCGCCCTCAGGCCGCGTTTCGGCAAGTTCGAGCACGGCCGCGGCGGCACGATCCTCCTGGACGAGATCGGCTCCATGCCCTTCGACCTGCAGGCGAAGTTCCTGCGCGTGCTGCAGGAGCGCGTCATCACCCGTCTCGGCTCCAACGAGCCCGTGCCGCTCGACGTGCGCTTCATCGCGACCAGCAAGGTGGACCTGGCATTGGAAGTCGCGGCCGGACGGTTCCGGGCCGATCTCCTCTACCGGCTCAATGTCGCCACGCTCCATGTGCCCTCGCTGGCGCAGCGCCGGGCCGACATTCCCCTCCTCTTCCTCCAGCTGGTGCGCGAGGCCGCGGCGCGCTATGGCCGCAGCGATATCGACGTTCCGCCGGAGTTGACGGCGGACATTGCCGGCCGGAGCTGGCCGGGCAATGTGCGGGAGCTGCGTAATTTCGCCGACCGGCTCGTGCTGGGGTTGGATACGGCGCCGGACGAAGCCGCGCCGGAGGCCGGCCCGCAACGCCTCGCCGACCGGGTGGCAGCCTATGAGCGAAACCTGATCGCCTCGGCGCTCGCCGCCCATGGCGGCAGTCTGAAGCCGGTTTACGAACAGCTCGGCGTCTCCCGCAAGACGCTTTACGAGAAGATGCAGAAGTACGGGCTGGACAAGAATCTCAGGTCGGACCTGCTTTCCGACGACGTCTAGCGCCCGGGATGGGTGGATTTCCACCCATCCTTGCGTCCGTTTGTTCCCGTCTCCACCCATCGGGCCGGGTTTACCGCCGTAAACTCACCCGTAAAATCCCCTCGCCGCTTGCCGACTCGCCGTCACGGGCCCCTTCTAGGCCATCCAGAACCGGCGCGGGAGGAGCCACGCCGGCTGGTCATTTCATCGGGAGGATTTGATGAAGACCTTGAAAGCCATGTTCGGCGTTTCGGCTGCGCTCGCCGTGTCGCTGCTCGCCACCTCTGCGCTCGGCCAGACCTATCCGGAGCGCACCATCACCATGGTGGTGCCCTTCTCCGCCGGCGGCCCGACCGACACGGTGACCCGCCTCGTCGCCGAGGCCATGTCGAAGGACCTCGGCCAGCAGATCGTCGTGGAGAATGTCGGCGGCGCCGGCGGGACGCTCGGCGCCGGCCGCGTCGCCAGCGCCGACCCGGACGGCTATACGCTGCTGCTCCACCATATCGGCATGGCGACCAGCGCGACGCTCTACCGCAAGCTCGCCTATGACACGCTGAACGCCTTCGACTATGTCGGCCTCGTCACCGACGTGCCGATGACCATCGTCGCGCGCAAGGACTTCGAGCCGACGGACCTCAAGGGCCTGATCGACTATATGAAGGCCAACAAGGACACGGTGACCGTGGCCAATGCCGGCATCGGCGCGGCTTCGCATCTGTGCGGCATGCTGCTGATGAGCGCCATGGAGACGCAGTTCGTCACCGTCCCCTACAAGGGCACCGGCCCGGCGATGACCGATCTGCTCGGCGGCCAGGTCGACGTGATGTGCGACCAGACCACCAACACGACGAAGCAGATCCAGGGCGGCACGATCAAGG
>CAMLOC010000343.1 GCA_946481465.1 uncultured Shinella sp.
CGCGGTGCCGATCAACACCGCCTTCGGCGTTGCGGCGGCCTGGGCCATCACCAAGCACGATTTCCGCGGCAAGCGGCTGCTCACCGTCGTCATCGAATTGCCCTTCTCCGTGTCGCCCATCGTGGCCGGCGTCTCCTATCTCTTCGTCTACGGCCTGCAGGGCCTGTTCGGCCCGGCGCTGCAATCGGCGGAGATCAAGATCCTCTTCGCGCTGCCGGGCATCGTGCTGGCCAGCATGTTCGTGACCGCGCCCTTCGTGGCGCGCGAACTGATCCCGCTGATGCAGGCACAGGGACGCGATCTTGAGGAGGCGGCGACGTCTCTCGGGGCGAGCGGCTGGCGCACCTTCTTCTCCGTCACCCTGCCGAACATCAAGTGGGCGCTGCTCTACGGCGTCGTGCTGTGCAATTCGCGCGTGATGGGTGAATTCGGCGCCGTTTCCGTCGTCTCCGGCAATATCCGGGGCCAGACAAACACGCTGCCGCTGCATATCGAATTGCTCTACCACGATTACAACGCGGCGGGTTCCTTCGCCGCCGCATCCATTCTCGCCGGCCTTGCCATCGTCACGCTTGTCGCCAAGGTGGCGCTGGAGCGGCAGGGTGCGGGCCGCGTCCAGCGCCCCTCTCAGCTGGCCGGCGCCGACAGCATCACTCCGGAGGTAAAACCGTGAAGATCCGCCTTACCAATGTGGTCAAGGAGTTCCAGACCTTTCGCGCCGTGCACGGTGTGTCGCTCGATATCGAGAGCGGCGAACTGGTGGCGCTGCTCGGCCCGTCCGGCTCCGGCAAGACGACGATCCTGCGCATGGTCGCCGGCCTCGAATATGCCGATGGCGGCGCGATCTATTTCGGCGAGGAGAACGCCACGGACATTCCGGTGCGCGATCGCGGCGTCGGCTTCGTCTTCCAGCACTATGCCCTCTTCCCGCACATGACCGTCGGCGAGAACATCGCCTTCGGCATGAAGGTCTCCAAGGTCAAGCGTTCGCCCGAGGCGATCGCCAGACGGGTTGCCGAACTGCTCGACCTTGTGCAGCTCGGCGGCCTGAAGGACCGCTTCCCCGGCCAGATTTCCGGCGGCCAGCGCCAGCGCGTGGCGCTCGCCCGGGCGCTCGCCGTCGATCCGCGCGTGCTGCTGCTCGACGAGCCCTTCGGCGCGCTCGACGCCAATGTGCGGCGGGACCTGCGCCGCTGGCTCCGGAAAATCCATGACGAACTGGGCATCACCACGCTCTTCGTCACGCACGACCAGGAAGAGGCGCTGGACCTTGCCGACCGGGTCGTCATCCTCAACAAGGGCAAGATCGTGCAGGAGGGCACGCCCGAGGCGGTCTGCCGCAACCCGGCCGACGCCTTCGTGATGAACTTCCTCGGCGATGCGAACCGGCTCGACGCGGATATCCGCGGCGGCAAGGCCTATGTCGACGGTGTGGCCTTCGAGGCCGGCGGCGTGGCCGACGGCGGCGGCCAGATCCTGTTCCGCCCGGCCGACGTCACCTGGCGCGAAGAGGGGCAGGGCATCGCTGCGAAGATCGTGCGGGTCATCGACCGGCCGGATTCGCGCCGCGTGCTGGCGCTGACCGGCAGCGGTCAGCCGGTCGAGTTCGACACCGCGCCGGAATTCCCGCACGGCAAGGGCGAGGAGGGCTTCCTCGACATCCGCCGGCCGCGCGCCTACCCGGCGGCCTGAAGGGACTTTGGGGGTTGCCGTCCACCCCCCTCTGCCCGGCAGGGCAGAGGGGGGTATGCGCCGCAAACTGCTGAGGCTACTGCGCAATTGCCCTCTGCTTCAGTTCCTCGGCACCGCCAGCGCGGCGTTGATCAGGGCCTTGGCGTCGTCGCTGTCCCAGGCGGCGGGGCCGTTCATCGCGGAGATCAGGCAGCCCTTGTCGTCCATCAGCAACGTGACGGGCAGGCCGAAGGCGAGGCCTTCCTTCTTCAGCGTGTTGAAGACGCCCATCGAGGCGTCGCGGTAATAGCCGAGCTCGTTGACGCCCGTTTCGGTGAGGAAGGCCTTCGGCTTCTCGTCGTCGCCGGTGTCGATGTTGATCGCCACGACCTCGAACCTGTCGCTGCCGAGTTCCTTTTCGAGCGCGTTGAGCGCCGGCATCTCCTCGCGGCAGGGCACGCACCAGGTGGCCCAGAGGTTGACGAGCAGGGTCTTGCTGGAAAAGTCGGCGATCGTCTTCTTCTTGCCGTCCGGCCCGTCGAAGACGAGATCGGGCAGCGGGCGGTGCTCGTCAACGGTGCGCATGGCGGCGACCTGTCCCTTGGAAAAGGGCGTCAGGGCTTCGGCCTTCGCCGCGGCGGCCGCGCAGGCGGCGGGATCGGCGGAAGCGACCGCGCCATTGCCAGACAGGCTTTCCTTCACGTATATCGCAGCACCACCGGCGAGAAGTCCGGCGAGCCCGGCAATGGCGATCAGCTTTCCTGCCGGCAGGCCGAGTTTCTTCTTCACTGTCATTTCATTCTCCAGGACGGGACCCATGGCTGACGGCACTTCCGAGACGAAATCCTCGAACCAGATGTGGGGCGGCCGCTTCGCCTCGGGACCGGATGCGATCATGGAGGAGATAAATGCCTCCATCGGCTTCGACAAGAAGCTTTACGCCCAGGACATCCGCGGCTCAAAGGCGCATGCCGAAATGCTTAGCCACCAGGGCATCATTTCGGCGGACGATAAGGAAAAGATCGTTCACGGTCTCGACACGATCCTGTCAGAGATCGAAAGCGGCAATTTCGAGTTCTCCCGCCGGCTGGAAGACATTCACATGAATGTCGAGGCGCGACTGGCGACGCTGATCGGCCCCGCTGCCGGGCGCCTCCACACCGCCCGCTCGCGCAACGACCAGGTGGCGCTCGACTTCCGCCTCTGGGTGAAGGAAGAGCTGCAGAAGACGGAGAAGGCGCTGACGGGCCTCATCGCGGCCTTTCTCGACCGCGCGGAAGAGCATGCCGAGACCGTCATGCCCGGCTTCACCCATCTCCAGACCGCCCAGCCGGTGACCTTCGGCCACCATTGCATGGCCTATGTCGAGATGTTCGGCCGTGACCGCCAGCGCGTGCGCCATGCCATCGAGCATCTCGACGAGAGCCCGATCGGCGCCGCTGCGCTTGCCGGCACGGGCTACAATATCGACCGCCACATGACGGCGAAGGCTCTCGGCTTCCGCGAGCCGACCCGCAACTCCATCGACACCGTGTCGGACCGCGATTTCGCGCTGGAATTCCTGTCGATCGCCGCGATCGCCGGCGTTCACCTGTCGCGCCTCGCCGAGGAGATCGTCATCTGGTCGACGCCGCAATTCGGCTTCATCCGCCTGTCGGACGCCTTCTCCACCGGCTCCTCCATCATGCCGCAGAAGAAGAACCCGGACGCGGCCGAGCTGGTGCGCGCCAAGACCGGCCGCATCAACGGCTCGCTGATCGCGCTCCTGACGGTCATGAAGGGCCTGCCGCTCGCCTATTCCAAGGATATGCAGGAAGACAAGGAACAGGTTTTCGACGCGGCCGAGAGCATCGAGCTCGCCATTGCCGCGATGACCGGCATGGTGCGCGACATGACGATCCGCACCGACAGGATGAAGGCGGCGGCCGGTTCCGGCTATTCCACCGCCACCGACCTGGCCGACTGGCTGGTGCGCGAGGCGGGGCTTCCCTTCCGCGATGCCCACCATGTGACGGGCCGCGCCGTGGCGCTGGCCGAGAGCAAGGGCTGCGACCTTTCCGACCTGTCGCTCGAAGAGCTGCAGGCGATCCATGCCGCCATCACCGCCGACATCTTCAATGTCCTGACGGTTGAAGCCTCTGTCGCCAGCCGCAAGAGTTTTGGCGGCACGGCGCCGCTGGAGGTGCGCAAGCAGATCGCCTGGTGGCGGCAGCGGAACTGATCAGATCGCTTGCAGGACTCATCACCAGATTAAGGGTGCACAAGGGCGGGCGAATTCGCTAAGGATGGTGCCCACCCGATCACCGGCATTCCAGGGAACGCTTCATGACACGCATCGATATCGGCAGGCTGGCGCTCGTGCTCTGCCTTTCCGCAGCGGTTCTGACCGCCTGCGGCCGCAAGGGCGATCTCGACCTGCCGGGCGGGGCGCAACCGGTCGTGAAGACCGTCGATGGCAAGAAGGTCGAGCAGGTCGAAGACAAGCCCTTCATCCTCGACCCCCTTCTCTGAAGGATCAGAACCCGTGAACCATTTCGAGCATCGCGACGGCATCCTCCATGCGGAGGACGTGCCCGTTCCGGAAATCGCCAAGGCGGTCGGCACGCCCTTCTACATCTATTCGACGGCCACGCTGGAGCGCCACTACAAGGTGTTCTCCAAGGCGTTCGAGGGCGTCGATGCCATGGTGTGCTATGCCATGAAGGCGAATTCGAACCAGGCGGTGCTGAAGACGCTCGCCCGGCTTGGCGCCGGCATCGACGTGGTCTCGGAAGGCGAATTGCGCCGGGCGCTCGCCGCCGGCGTTCCCGCCTCGCGCATCATGTTCTCCGGCGTCGGCAAGACGCCGCGCGAGATGGACCTGGCGCTTGAGGCCGGCATCTACTGCTTCAACGTCGAATCCGAGCCGGAACTGGAAGTGCTGAACGCCCGCGCCGTCAAGGCCGGCAAGATCGCGCATGTCTCGTTCCGCATCAATCCCGACGTCGATGCGCGCACCCATGCGAAGATCTCGACCGGCAAGAAGGAAAACAAGTTCGGCATCTCCTGGGAGCGCGCGCGCGCCGTCTATGCCCGCGCCGCGAGCCTGCCGGGCATCAAGGTGACCGGCATCGACATGCATATCGGCAGCCAGATCACCGAGTTGCAACCCTTCGAGGATGCCTTCAAGCTGTTGCGCGAGCTCGTCGATACGCTGCGCGCCGACGGCCACACGATCGATCACGTCGATGTCGGCGGCGGCCTCGGCATTCCCTACAAGACGGACAACGCGCCGCCGCCACTGCCGG
>CAMLOC010000344.1 GCA_946481465.1 uncultured Shinella sp.
TGCCGAGGAAGAGGCTGCGCTTGTGGTTGCGGAAGAGCTCCACGACCGGCACCTCGACCCGCTCCTGCTTCTCGATGGCCTTCTGGAAGGCCGGTGTCTCGGTGATCGACAGGCGGACCCACAGGCCGACGGCGATCAGCACGATCGAGGCGACGAAGGGAATGCGCCAGCCCCAGGCGAGCAGCGCTTCCTGCGACATGACGTGCAGCAGCAGCCAGAAGATGCCGGAGGAGAGGAACAGGCCGACGGGCGCGCCGAGCTGCGGGAACATGCCGTACCAGCTGCGCTTGCCGGGCGGGGCGTTCTCCGTCGCCAGCAGCACCGCGCCGCCCCATTCGCCGCCGAGGCCGAAACCCTGGCCGAATCGGCAGAGCGCCAGCAGCAGCGGCGCCATGACGCCGATCGTCTCGTAGGAGGGCAGCAGGCCGATGATCACGGTCGAGACGCCCATGGTCAGGAGGGCCGCCACCAGCGTCGCCTTGCGGCCGATGCGGTCGCCGTAGTGTCCGAAGACGATGGCGCCGAGCGGGCGGGCGAAGAAGGCGATCGAGAAGGTCGCGAAGGAGGCGAGCAGGGCCGTCGTCGGGTCGCTGTTCGGGAAGAACAGCGTCGGGAAGACCAGCACGGCGGCGGTGGCATAGACGTAGAAATCGAAGAATTCGATGGTCGTTCCGACCAGGCTTGCAAAAAGAACGCGCGCCGGGGAGTTGAGCCCGGCGCGGTTGGAATGCGTTGCGGTCGGCGACCCGGAAGCGAGAGTATCACTCATCGTGGGTGCCTTTTCTTGGTTCTTGATACTGTCTTGGGAGGCAGCGACGGCTTAATACGTCAACCGGACGGTCAGCGAAACAATAAAAGTATACCGGGCGGTAAAAAATCGTACTTTTCGTGCGCCTGCGGGCGCGCCCGCGTTTACCAAGGCTTTGCGGGGGCCGGGCCGGCCTTGCGCCTCCGCTTTAGCGATCCCTAAATTCTTCTTTTTCTTGCGCCGGCCACAACTCTCTGATTCCAGAGAGAGAATCGAAGCGTGACCTGATTCGGGACGGGAAAATTCGCCTCCGGGCGGCACCGGTTAACGAAAGTAAACGCTTCATTAACCTTAATGGCGCTCTAGTGATCCCAACTCGCTCCCCGAGTCGGATCGCCAGGGCAAATCAGGTCCGCGCAAGGGACGAGGGGCAGTGTGCGGAATTCAGTCGAGGGTTCTATGAGCGTAAAGCATGTCGCGATGCTGATGGGTGGTTTTTCGTCGGAACGGCCGGTGAGCCTTTCGTCGGGCAACGCCTGCGCGGATGCGCTCGAGGCCGAGGGCTACAGGATCACGCGCGTCGATGTCGGCCATGACGTCGCCAGCGTGCTGGCAGATCTGAAGCCGGACGTCGCGTTCAATGCCCTGCACGGCCCCTTCGGCGAGGACGGCACCATCCAGGGCATCCTCGAATATCTCGAAATCCCCTATACCCATTCCGGCGTGCTCGCCTCCGCCCTTGCCATGGACAAGGCGCAGGCGAAGATCGTCGCCAAGGCCGCCGGCATCCCGGTCGCCGAGCAGCGGCTGATGAACCGCTTCGATTTCACCTCCTCGCACCCGATGAAGCCGCCCTATGTGGTCAAGCCCGTGCGCGAGGGTTCGTCCTTCGGCGTCGTCATGGTCAAGGAAGACCAGTCGCACCCCCCGCAGATCATCACCTCCTCGGAATGGCGCTACGGCGACAGCGTCATGGTCGAGCGCTACATCTATGGTCGTGAACTGACCTGCGGCGTCATGGGTGATGTCGCGCTCGGCGTCACGGAAGTGGTGCCGCAGGGCCACGCCTTCTACGACTATGATTCCAAATATGTGAAAGGCGGCTCGAAACACGTCATCCCGGCGCAGATTTCACCGAATATTTACCAAAAAGTACAAACACTCGCACTCAAGGCGCATCAAGCGATCGGGTGCCGTGGCGTCAGCCGTTCCGACTTCCGTTACGACGACCGGTTCTCCGAAAACGGTGAGCTTGTCTGGCTGGAGATCAACACCCAGCCCGGCATGACCCCGACCTCGCTGGTGCCCGAAATGGCCGTTCATGCCGGCCACTCCTTTGGTGAATTCTTGCGGTGGATGGTGGAGGACGCGTCGTGCTTACGTTGAGCGTCAAGAAGAGCAGGGTTCGTCCCGAAGGGTTTTCGGAAGCGGAAGCCGGCCGTGTCCTGCCGCGCCCGCTGCGCCGGATCGTCCGGTTCCTGATCAGCCTTGCGGCCGGCCGCATCCATATTCCGCGCCACACCGGCAGCATCGCGACCGCGCTGTTCATCGGTGCGACGGGCCTCTACGGCATGTCGCTCGGCGGCCATTCGCAGGACGTCGCGCAAGCCTCGACGACGGCGATCGGCTTCGCCATCGAGGACGTGAAGGTCTCGGGCAACCGCGAGACCTCGGAAATCGACATTCTCGAGCGCCTCGGCCTCGACGGCACGACCTCGCTCGTCGCCCTCGACGTCAAGGAGGCGCGCAGGCAGCTGACCGAACTGCCCTGGGTCGAGGACGCCTCGGTGCGCAAGGTCTATCCGGGCACGATCGAGATCACGCTCAAGGAGCGTGAAGCCTTCGGCATCTGGCAGCACGGCACCGACCTCTCGCTGATCGAGAAGAACGGCAGCGTGATCGCGCCGCTGCGCGACAATAAATTTTCGACGCTGCCGCTGTTCGTCGGCCGCGATGCCGAGACGGCCGCGGCCGGTTTTGCCGACGAGTTCGACAACTGGCCGGAGATCAAGGCGCGGGTGAAGGCCTATATCCGGGTCGCCGGCCGCCGCTGGGACCTGCGCCTCGACAACGGCATCGTCGTCAAGCTGCCGGAGCACGATGTGCCGCGCGCCATGGATACGCTGGCGACGCTGCAGGCCCAGCAGGAAATCCTGGAGCGGGACATTGCGGCCGTCGATCTTCGGCTGGAAGACCGCACCACGGTCCGCCTGACGGAAGGGGCGCTGGAACGCCGCAATGCGGCGGTCGAGCAGAGAACGAAGGACCTGAAGAAGGCAGCGAAGCGCACATGAGCATTTTCGGTTCGTCCCATTTCGGCCTGCCGCGCTTGAAGCCGCTTTCCTCCAAGCGGGCGCATGTCGTTTCGGTCCTCGATATCGGCTCCACCAAGGTCGTCTGCATGATCGGCCGGCTGACGCCGCGCGCCGAGAGCGAGATCCTTCCCGGCCGCACGCACAATGTCGAGGTGATCGGCATCGGCCACCAGAAATCCCGCGGCGTGAAGAACGGCGTCATCATCGATCTCGACGCGGCCGAAAGCGTCGTGCGGCTTGCCGTCGATGCGGCCGAGCGCATGGCCGGCCTCACCATCGAGAGCCTGATCGTCAACGTTTCTGCCGGCCGCCTGCAGAGCGACGTCTACACCGCCACCATCGACCTCGGCGGCCAGGAAGTGGACGCCAACGACCTGCGCAAGGTGCTCGCCGTCGCCGGCCAGCAGTCGCTGCGCCAGGACCGCGCCATCCTCCATTCGCTGCCGACGGGCTTCTCGCTCGACGGCGAGCGCGGCATCCGCGATCCGCTCTCCATGTTTGGCGACGTGCTCGGCGTCGACATGCATGTGCTGACCGCCGAACGCGCCGCGCTGAAGAACCTCGAACTGTGCATCAACCGCGCGCATCTCTCCGTCGAGGGCATGGTGGCGACGCCCTATGCCAGCGGCCTTTCGGCCCTCGTCGACGACGAGGTCGAACTTGGCTGCGCCTCCATCGACATGGGCGGCGGCACGACGACGATCTCGGTCTTCGCCGAAGGCAAGCTGGTGCATTCGGATGCCGTCTCGCTCGGCGGCCACCACGTCACCACGGACCTCGCGCGCGGTCTTTCGACCCGCATCGAGGATGCCGAACGGTTGAAGGTCGTGCACGGCTCGGCCCTGCCGAACGCCGGCGACGACCGCGATATCGTCACCGTCCCGCCGATCGGCGACGACGACCGCGACCAGCCGACCCATGTGCCGCGCGCGCTGCTTTCCCGCATCGTGCGCGCCCGCATCGAAGAGACGCTCGAACTCATCCGCGACCGCATCCAGCGCTCCGGCTTCTCGCCGATCGTCGGGAAAAGGATCGTGCTGACGGGCGGCGCCAGCCAGCTCACCGGCCTGCCGGAAGCGGCGCGCCGCATCCTTGCCCGCAATGTCCGCATCGGCCGCCCGCTCGGCGTGTCCGGCCTGCCGACGGCGGCCAAGGGTCCGGCCTTTTCGACGGCAGTGGGCCTGATGATCTATCCGCAGGTCGCGGAACTGGAAGAACACGCTGTGCAGGGCGGCATGCTCTCACAGATCACGGGTGGCAACGGCCGCATCGCCCGCATGGGCCAGTGGCTGAAGGAAAGTTTCTGACGGGTTTCCCGGCGGCCCCGCCGGGAGAGACCGACAACGCTTATTGGGAATAGACCGGCTGGGCGAAGCGGCCGGAAACGAAAGGAACACTGTAATGACTATCAAACTCCAGAAGCCGGACATCACCGAGCTGAAGCCCCGCATCACCGTCTTCGGCGTCGGCGGCGGCGGCGGCAATGCCGTCAACAACATGATCACCGCGGGCCTGGAAGGCGTCGATTTCGTCGTCGCCAACACCGACGCCCAGGCGCTCTCGATGACCAAGGCTTCGCGGATCATCCAGATGGGTGTCGCCGTGACCGAGGGCCTCGGCGCCGGCTCGCAGCCGGAAGTCGGCCGCGCGGCCGCCGAAGAGTGCATCGACGAGATCATCGATCATCTGTCCAACACCCATATGTGCTTCGTAACCGCCGGCATGGGGGGCGGGACGGGAACCGGCGCGGCGCCGGTCGTTGCCAGGGCAGCACGAGAGAAGGGCATCCTGACCGTCGGAGTGGTCACCAAGCCGTTTCACTTCGAAGGCCAGCGCCGGATGCGGACCGCCGACACCGGCATCGAGGAACTTCAGAAGTGCGTCGATACGCTGA
>CAMLOC010000345.1 GCA_946481465.1 uncultured Shinella sp.
GTGCGCGAGCAGGAGGAGCGCGAGGCGGCGCGCAAGGAGGTCTTCGCGCTGCGCGTCGACGACAACGGCATCTACGACCTCATCACGCGCCAGCTCGTCGCCCTTTAAGTTTCAGGCCTTGCGCCGCACGATGCCCAGCCGGGCGATGACCTCCGGCGGAATGCCATAGCGGCGGATCGCGTCCTTCTGGCTGCGCAGGCCGCACATTTCCCGCTGGATGAAGAAGGCCCAGACCTTGTCGGCCGCATCGTCGAGGAGGTTCTCGCGCTCCGCCTCGCCGCAACCGGCGGCAAGCCGCCCGGCCAAAAGCTCCAGCGCCTTCTCCACCTTCAGTCCGTGCCGGCCGAGCGCATCGGCACGCTCGGACATCAATTCGTATTCGAGGATATTGAGCCCCGTGTCCCTGCTGAAGGAGGGGGCGAGCGCCTGCGGCGGGCGAACCGTCATCTTTCGTCTCCAGTCATGGGCACAAGATGGCGCGGCGCAGGCCTTGCGGCAAGGCCTCAGGCAGCGCGGGCGCGCACGGCGTCGAAGGTCCAGTCGACGAGGAGTTTTCCGTCGCGCCAGACGGGCCGCATGAGGTTCTCGCGGCCGGCGAGCTGGTCGATACGCGCAGCTTCGAGACCGCCGACGCCCGCCACCACGGCCTGGCGGCCGGCCTTCGAGGCCTTGAGGTTCATCGTCGCCGGGCGCTTGTAGACGTCGTGCCAGACGCCATCGGCATCCTGCCGGGCATTGGCCTTCATGGCGAAGGAATAGGTGTCGCGGTTGACCTTCTGCAGGAGCCCCGCCCCCATGCCGAAGGCGATGTTCTCCGCGGAAAAGCCGAAGGCCTCCAGCCGGCCGAGGATGAGGCCGATATCGGCGGGCGAGATGCCGTCGCCCTGGATGACGCGCACGCTGTTGTCCAGCACCTTGTAGCCCTTGGCGTTGAGGTGCGTGCCGAAGGCATAGGCGAGCTGGCGCACGACCTGGACAGGCGTTTCCACCGGATCGCCGCTGTCCGGCCTGACGACGAGCGTGCCGCCGGCCGCCTGAACCCGGTCCTTCAACTGCTTGCCCCAGATTTCCGTGACGGCGTTGTTGATGTCGTAGCTGTCGGAGACGACCGCATAGAGGCCCTTGTCGCCGAAGCGGTCGATCATGTTGCCGTAGGCCTCGGCCTCGTGCTCCTGGCCCCAGGCGGTCATGGTCGAGTGCTCGGAGGCGGGAATGGAGAAGCCAGCCATCTCGGCGCCGTAGTAGCGGCGCGCGAACAGCACGCCGCTCACCGTGTCCGTGCCCATGAAATTGACGAGATGCGCCGCCCCGCCGATGCCCGCCTGCTCGAAACTCGTCGTCCCGCGCGCGCCGAAATCGTGCAGGCGGAACGGGAGCACGGCGGCCGGGTCCTCGCAGGTCTTCTCCAGGAGCGGCCGGATGATCTCTCTCACCTTGCGCGAATTGGAGGCGACCGTCGACGGATACCAGATGGCGCGCAGCAGCGCCGTCTCGATATAGGAGGTCAACCAGTAGCATTCGGGATCGGTGTTGACCACCTGCGCGACCGGCACGCCGCGGCGCACCAGCGTGCCCTCGGGCAGCGCCTCGATGAGCAGCGGCAGGAAGCCGCCATGTTTCCTGACGATATGCGTCCAGCCCGCGCGGTTGAACGGCAGGCCGTGCGCCGTGACGATGCCTTCGGCCTCATCCACATCCGCCATCGTCACCGGTTTCGACAGATATTGCTTGAGGAACATCTGGAGGCCGAAGAACAGCACCTCCGCCTGTTCCGAATGGCCGCGCGCCTCGACATAAGAGGAGATGGCGCATGTTTGCGGGGGATATTGCAGGTAGTGGCTGAACTTGTAGCTGTCGGTGTTGAGGATGAGGTTGTCGAGGTTCATCGGGGATCTCCGCCGCATCCGCGGCCGGTGAGCGAGGGCGGCGCAACAGTGCCGCGAAGATTTACGCGAGCTGAGCATAAGGGGCAAGGGCCGCCGTGCGGGACAAACTGCGAAGCCGCGCCCGCACGCATTAACAACTCGTTAACCATAAAATGCCAATTGTAGTCCATGGAAAGTTGTTCGGAGTTTCGGGCTCGCCCATCCGGCACAGTCGCGTGGTTCCGTGTCTGCCGGATTGCCCGCCGCCTCTCTTGACCCGCCCGGTTCGCCCGGGCCGAAAGCGCAACCACTCGCAACGTCGCGCATGATGCGCCATCAGACGAACGATGGAACATTGGCAGGCCTTGCGGTGCGGACGGCATCGGCGGGAAGAACAGGAGGCAGGCATGCTGCCGCGTTTGGCAACGACGACCGATACCGCGCAGCCCTCCCTCGCCGTTCCGGCGGGCGCATCGATCGAGGCGGCAGCCAGGCCGCAGCTTTCCGCCGCCGCCCTTGCCAACCTTCGGGCCGAGGTGCTGCTGCGCCTCATCGAGACCCTTCTCAAGCACATGCCGCGGACCGGCGAAGCGAACCCGGGCCGTGACCTCCTGGAAACGGTGCTGGCCGTGCTGAAGACCCTGCCCGGCCGCGAGGGCGAGGGCGGCCGCAAGCTCGCCGATCTTCTCGCCAGGCTGCCGCCGGACCTTCGCCCGAGTGTCGAGAAGCTGATCGGCACGGTGCTGTCCTCCATGCCGACACGCAGCCTCGTGGCGGTGGTGCGCGATCCGAACGGACCGCAGGCGCAGAAGCTCGCCGCCTTCCTTTCGGCAAGCCTCAAGGCCGATACGCCCGCCGCCCTGCGCCCGGAAGGCCAGTCGAAGCCGGTCGGCCTCGATGCCCGGCAGCTCGCCGCCGTCGGCCGACACAGCCCGCAGCAGGCCGACCAGCCGCTCCAGCTTGCCGGCGATGCCCGCACGCTGCAAACCATGCTGAAGCGCCTCTTCGATTTCGACGGCGGCAGGCCGCATCCGGCGACCGCCCGGGCGCTCGAAACGCTCACCGCCCGGCTGGAGCTTGCCGTGCCTAACCGGCTGCCCGCCGGAGAAAACGCCGCGCCGCGCGGCGGCCAGCCCGTACCTGCACCCGCCGCCGGAGCCGGCGACCCGCAGCCCGTCGAGGCCAGGGAACCCGCGATCCGCCACACGGACGGCAACGTGGAAGGCGAGAGCGCAACGCCGGCCGTGAAGCGGGAAGACGTTCCGGCAAGGGCGCAGGTCGCCAATACGGCGGGACAGGCGCTCGCCCGCAGCGTGCTGCAGGCCGTCACCCGTGACCTCGCCCCGGCCCTCCTGATGCCGGCCGTCGCACAGCTCCTGGCGAACCTGACGCCCGAAGAGGCGAATTTCATCCGCTCCCTGCTGGAACGTCCGCTCGAGCCCGCGGGCGAAGCCGATCCTGCCCGCCTTGCGTTGGGCGACGGCGAACCGGCAGAGGGCGCTCCGGAGGCCGGCAAGGCCCGCGCCGCGACGACGCAGGCGACATCCGCCCTGCCGGCGCAGGCCGCGGAGCCGGACGATATCCTGCCGATGCCGCAGGCCCGCGAGGCGCTGCAGGCCCTTCAGGCGGCGCTGGCCGACGTGACGCCGGAAAGGCTGCTTTCGACACCCCTCCTGCGCGAGGGCATACCGCTTGCCTTCGTGCCCTACCTGCCGGCCGAGGAGGATCTCGACTGGACGGAGGGCCGCCAACGGGAGGAAGAGGACGAGACGGCGCACGAGGATGGCGGCGACGGGGAAGCCCCCGATGGCGAGGCGGGCGAGGACGCGGCCTTCGACGCGCCCGGCGAAGAGCCCGAGGCGGCCGACATGGAAAGGCGCCGCGAAAAGACCGCCGAGATGGTCGGCGTCATCGAACCGGGCCTCGTCTTCTACCAGAAGCTCGGCGACTACTGGACCTGACCTGCCCCAAAGAAAAACCCGCGGAGAGCGATCTCCGCGGGTTCTTCATGTCGGGATAAGCGACAGCTTATTCGGCGTTGTTGCGGTTCTTCAGAGCCGCGCCGAGGATGTCGCCGAGCGAGGCGCCCGAGTCGGACGAACCGAACTGTGCGACGGCTTCCTTCTCTTCGGCGATTTCCAGAGCCTTGATCGAAAGCTGGATCTTGCGATCCTTCTTCGAGAAGTTCAGGACGCGGGCATCGACCGTCTGGCCGACCTGGAAACGCTCCGGACGCTGCTCGTCACGGTCGCGCGACAGGTCGCCGCGGCGGATGAACGACGTGATGTCCTCGTGGTTGACGAGCTTCACTTCGATGCCGCCATCGTTGATCGCGATGACTTCGGCCGAAACGACGGCGTTCTTGCGCAGGTCGCCGGAAGCGGCAGCGTCGCCGACCGAATCACGGCCGAGCTGCTTGATGCCGAGCGAGATGCGCTCCTTGTCGACGTCCACATCCAGAACGACAGCCTTGACGACGTCGCCCTTGTTGTATTCCTCGATGACCTGCTCGCCCGGACGGTTCCAGTCGAGGTCGGACAGGTGCACCATGCCGTCCACGTCGCCGTCGAGGCCGATGAACAGGCCGAATTCGGTCTTGTTCTTGACTTCGCCTTCGACTTCCGTGCCAGCCGGGTGGCTGTGCGCGAAGGCCTGCCACGGGTTCTCGAGGGTCTGCTTGAGACCGAGCGAGATGCGGCGCTTCGTCGGGTCGACTTCGAGAACGACCACGTCGACTTCCTGGCTCGTGGACAGGATCTTGCCGGGGTGAACGTTCTTCTTCGTCCAGGACATTTCGGAGATGTGGATCAGGCCTTCGATGCCCGGCTCCAGCTCGACGAACGCACCGTAGTCGGTGATGTTCGTGACCGTGCCGGAGATCTTCTTGCCGGTCGGGTACTTGGTGCCGATGCCATCCCACGGATCCGACTCGAGCTGCTTCATGCCGAGCGAGATGCGGTGGGTTTCCTGGTTGATGCGGATGATCTGTACCTTGACCTGCTGGCCGATGGACAGGATTTCCGACGGATGGTTGACGCGGCGCCAGGCCATGTCGGTGACGTGCAGCAGGCCGTCGATGCCGCCGAGGTC
>CAMLOC010000346.1 GCA_946481465.1 uncultured Shinella sp.
AAGGGGTCGACATAGAAATGGCCCTGGCCGGGGCCGTCGATGCCATAGGCCCAGTGCAGGCCGGTGTTGAACCACTGCGGCGAGTTCGGGGCGACGCGCTGCGTGGCGAGCATGTAGGCGAGTTCGTCCTTGAAGGCGGCAGCGTCTTCCTCGGAAGCGAAATACTTGCCCTTCCAGCCCCAGTAGGTCCAGGTGCCGGCGAGACGGTCGAAAACCTGGCGGGCATCGGTTTCCGAGCCGTAGCGCTCACCCTCGGGGAGCGCCTTCAGGGCTTCGGTATCCGGCACGGAGCGCCACAGGAAGGAGGGGACGTCGTTCTCCTCGACCTTCTTCAGGCGCGCGGGCACACCGGCCTTGCGGAAATACTTCTGGGCGAGGATATCGGCGGCGACCTGGGAGAACTGGGCCGGCACGTCGATGTCGGCGAGGCGGAAGACGATCGAGCCGTCGGGGTTCTTGATCTCGCTGACGGCCTTGCGGAATTCGATCTCCGCATAGGCCGACTGGCCGGGTTTGGTGAAACGACGTTCTATGCGCATTGTCCGTTGTCCTTCGCTGCCGCATCCTGCCTCAAAACAGGGCGCAAATTATCCCCGTCCGGCCGCAATGCCCTTGCAGCCAGCCCAAATCGTCCAGTCCGTGCGGGAAAGCCGATCGATCTCGGCCTCCTGTATCTTGTGCTGAGTTTAGCTGCAAATACTAAATATAGTATCAACAGCTTCTTTTTTCCAGCCCAATCGGTCGCGATGGCGTTTCAGGAAAAAGAGCGCGAAAAAACCCGTGCGGCGAGCGGATCATCCACCCGGCCACATGCGCATGATACGCGATTTCATGATGAGAACCGACCTCGTAACACTCCGGTCCAGCCGCCGCCGCAACTTGGATTTCATTAACCTCATCTGCCCGATTCCCGTCAAGGGCTGGTTTGTGAAGGAAGTTTGAACGCTACATCTTGTGCCTGCCGGCTGTGGAAAATGGGGACATCGCCGGATGCCTGAAAAACCAGCGGGTTCGGGGCAAAAGACGGGGCGACGCGGCACGCGACTGTGGAAAAGCGGGAAAAATTACAGGTAAATTTCCGGGGTCTTTCCACCCTCCCGACTTCCGGGAATAGCCATCCGGGCGCAGTTGTGATCCGTGGATAAAGTGATTCTCTTGCGTAACGTCAGAGCGCGTCGAGATTGACGCCGACGGTGATGGCGCCGATGACGGCGCCGGTCGCGGGGTCGCGGATCGGCAGGCTCGCCTGGGACTGCATGAGCAGGGTGGACTCGTCGCGCTCCGCATCCTCGACATGAAGCGCCCGGCCGCCAAAACTCTCCTGCCACTTCGCCTCGTCGCCCTGCCAGTAGTCGGAGGTGATGTCGCTCTGGCCGACATTCAGGCCGCGATTGTCCATGACGAAGATCTCGGTGATCACGCCTTCGGCCGCGCGCTGGCGGCCCTTGAGGTAGAGCGAGAGGGGATTGGAGAGGACCGCCTCGATCATCGGCCGGTCGGCGCGGGAAAGCTCGCCGCGCCAGCGGGCGTCGAGGGCGTCGATCTCGGCCTGGCCGAGCCCGGCATGGGCTGCATTCTGGGCGATGACGGCATTGAGGATCGCAGGATCGCCCAGCCAGGGGCGGACATTGCCGTCGATGAATTCGGCGACCGCGGCGACCCGCACGTCCTGCTGCGCGCCGGCCGCCTGGCCGAAGAGCAGCGCGCCGACGAGGACTGCCGTGAATATCGGCCTTGCGTAGCCCATCCGTGCCCATGCCTCCCGCCACCGCCTGCGTGCGATGAACATAAGAACTATCTTTAGCAGGGGTTTCGGAAAGATTAAGCCGGCGGATGCGGCCCCGCACCCGCCGGCCGTGGGGACCGGTGTGTCGCGCTGCCGCTCGCGCCTGTTCAGCCGCGCGTGCCCTTGGCGATCGGCTCCTGGTAGGTGAAGCCCATGTCCCAGGGGAAGTAGATCCAGGTGTCCTGGCTGACCTCGGTGACGAAGGTATCGACCAGCGGGCGGCCCTTCGGCTTGGCATAGACGGCGGCGAAATGCGCCTTCGGCAGCATGGCACGCACCTGCGCCGCGGTCTTGCCGGTATCCGTCAGGTCGTCGACGATGAGAATGCCTTCGCCACCTTCCTTGGTCAGTTCCGGCGAGATGCCCTTCAGCACATGCATGTCGCCCTGCGAGACATAGTCGTGATAGGAGGCGACGCAGACGGTCTCGATGAGGCGGATATTGAGTTCGCGCGAGATCACTGCGGCCGGTACGAGGCCGCCGCGGGTGATGCAGACGATCGCCCGCCATTCCCGCCCGCCGTCCGCCAGCCGCCAGGCAAGCGCGCGTGCATCGCGATGAAACTGGTCCCAGGAAACGGGGAAGGCTTTGTCGGGCAGCGACATGACGGGCTCCTGATAGGCGGAAAAAGAAGATTCCCTCTCCCTAACGCAGTTCGGCCCCCATGAACATCGTCGCCCGGCCGCAGAAGCCGGGCGATCCACAGCCAAGTCGCGGCAAAACGCCTATCGCGACATCAGCGTCGGCACGCGGGCATGGCGCATCATGGCGCTGGTGACGCCGCCGAAGAGGCGCTGGCGCAGCCGGGAATGGCTGTAGGCGCCCATCACGACGAGGCCGGCGTCGATTTCGCTCGCCCGCCGGTTCAACGCCTCGGCCACCGAATGGCCGCCGGAGACGCCGGAGGTGACCGTGGCCTTGACGCCGTGGCGGGCGAGCGTCGCCGCAAGCTCGGCGCCGCAGAAATCGCGCGACTGCATGGTGTTTTCGGGCGGATCGACGGTGAAGATCTCGACCTCCTTGGCGCCCGTCAGGAAGGGCAGGGCGTCGAAGGCGGCGCGGGCCGCTTCGCGCGAGCCGTTCCAGGCAAGCAGCACGCGCTCGATCGGCGCGGGGCCGGCCGGGGCGTTGGAGACGAGATAGACCGGCCGGCCACTCTCGTAGAGCAGGTCCTCGATATCCTCGCGCGCCGGGCCGTCGATATCGGGATCGAACTGGCCGGCAATGACGATGTCGGCGCCGCGGGCGCTGTCGATGATGCCGGCGGAGGCATAACCGGCGGTGCCGGTGAAGAGGCGCCATTCATAGGAGATGTCGTCGCGTTCGCAGCGCGACTTGAAGGCCTGCTCGACCTCGCGCGACTGGCGCCGGGCACGCTCCTGCAGGTCCAGCACGGCGTTCGGGTCGGGATATTCCATCGGCGCGATCAGCGTGACGACGACCGGCGCTTCCGCATGGATGCCGATGATGTGGCCGCCCGTCCGGCGCGCGAGCGCCAGCGCGTGATCCGTCACCTTGCCGGCGTCCTCGGCGGCGCTCAGCACCGCCACGATGGTCTTGTAGGTCATTTCGGCCTCCTGTTCTGGGTCTTCGGAAGCATGCGTGCGCCGTGGTCAGTCGGCCTTGATCGGGATCAAGACGCGGCCTTGGCCGCGGCGATTTCGGCAATCATCTGAAGTATATCACGTTCGGCGGCTTCCGCCGGTGCTTCTTCGCGGCTGCGGATGACGATTTCCGTCGAGAAGCGGTTTTCGCTGAAGCGCGGATAGGAGCCGATGCTGGTTTCGGGATGCTTCTTCTGGATCTCGGCCAGCGCGCTGCCGATGTCGCCCTCGCCGAAGGGCGAGGCGACGGAACGCGAAAGCATCGGCACGCCGCCCTCGAGCTTCGGCACGACGGTGCCGAGCATGGCGGTGAAGACCTGCGGCACGCCGGCCATGACATAGACATTGCCGATGTTGAAGCCCGGCGCCGTCGAGACGGCATTCTCGATATGGACGGCGCCTTCGGGCATGCGCGCCATGCGCTGGCGCGCCTCGTTGAACTCCACGCCGCGGCGCTCGTACATGGCGCCGAGCAACTGCATGGCGAGCGGGTCGTGGAGGCAGGGCACGCCGAAGGCGCGGGAAATGGCGTCCGCCGTGATGTCGTCATGGGTCGGGCCGATGCCGCCGGAGGTGAAGACATAGGTGTAGCGGGCGCGCAGCGCGTTCAGCGCCTCGACGATCGCGTCCTCGTCGTCGCCGACGATGCGCACCTCCTTGAGGTCGATGCCGGCGAGGAAGAGCACATCGGCAAGCTGGCCGATGTTCTTGTCCTTGGTGCGCCCGGAGAGCAGTTCGTCGCCGATGGCGAGCATGGCGGCGGTGGCGATGGGACGGGAACTCATGGGCGCTCTCTGAAGTTCGGACAGAAATGCCGACCGGAGGCGCGGCATTGTCAATGGTGGGTGAACAGTCTGTCGACCGGGCAGCCGCTGGGGGACCGCCACCCCGAAGTGCTACATCCAACGAGACGCCGCGATCAAGCGGAAAGGCATCATCGAAACAGGAGACGACGATGGCAAAAGTACTGGTCCTCTACTACTCGGCCTACGGCCATATCGAAGCCATGGCCTATGCGGTCGCGGAAGGCGCGAAATCGGCCGGTGCAGACGTGACGGTCAAGCGCGTTCCGGAACTGGTGCCGGAAGAGGTGGCGAAGGCCTCCCATTTCAAGCTCGACCAGAAGGCCGAGATCGCCACCGTCGCGGAACTCGCGGGCTACGACGCCATCATCGTCGGCGCCGGCACGCGCTTCGGCACGGTCGCCTCGCAGATGCGCAATTTCTGGGACCAGACCGGCGGCCTCTGGGCGCAGGGCCAGCTCGTCGGCAAGGTCGGCTCGGTCTTCACCTCCTCGGCCACCCAGCACGGCGGCCAGGAATCGACCATCCTCGGCTTCATCCCGACGCTGCTGCACCACGGCCTCGTCGTCGCCGGCCTGCCTTACGCCTTCCAGGGCCAGATGGGCGTCGAAGCCGTCAAGGGCGGCTCGCCCTACGGCGCCTCGACCATCACCGACGGCGACGGCTCGCGCCAGCCCTCGGACATCGAGCTGGAAGCCGCCCGCTACCAGGGCGCCCATGTCGCCAAGCTGGCAGCCAAGCTCGCCTGAGTTCGGCA
>CAMLOC010000347.1 GCA_946481465.1 uncultured Shinella sp.
CCGCCATCTTCCCAATAGTGGAAATGGTCGGTGACCAGATGGCTGTAGGTGCCGCGCTCCCGGTGCAGGATCTCCGGAAAGGCATTGTCGAAGGGCTCGAGCGGACCCCAGCTGCGGTGAAGGAAGGTGAGGCGGCCGGTCAGCATGTCGCGCCTTGCCGGCATGCAGGGCAGGCTGCCGACATAGTGCTTGTCGAAGGTCACGCTGCGGGCGGCGAGCCGGTCGAAATTCGGCGTGGGGATACGTGTTCCGCCATAGGGCCCGAGCAGGTGCCGGTTGAGGGAATCGAACAGGACAAAAACCGCTTTCATGCTATTTCACCGCTCCTTGCGTCAGTCCCTTGACGATGTAGCGCTGCGCGACGAGCAGCACGAGGATGGCCGGGACCATGGCCAGCGCGGCGCTGGCGGCCATCTGGGTGTATTGGATCTCGAAATCCTGGGCGAACTTGGCGATGGCGACGGGCACCGTGGCCGTCTGCTTCATCGTCAGCGTCAGCGCGACGGCAAATTCGTTCCAGGAGAAGATGAAGGTGAGGATCGAGGTTGCGGCAAGGCCCGGCGTGATCAGCGGCAGGACGACATGCCACAGGATATGCGGCGTATCCGCGCCGTCCATGATCGCCGCCTCCTCCAGCTCTTTCGGCACGTCGCGCACGAAGACGGCCATCAGCCAGATCGCCATCGGCAGGTTCAGCGTCGCGTGGGCGAGGATCAGGCCGGTGAAGGTGTTTTCCAGCCCCACCGCCCGGGCCATGGAGAACCAGGCGCTCGCCAGCGCCACCGGCGGGATCATATGGAAGATCATCGTCCAGGCGAGGAAGAGATGCACGGTCCAGGCGGGCCAGCGCATCCGGTTGAGCGAGAAGGCGGCGAGCGTGGCGACGACGACGCACAGGACGGTGCTGGCGACGCCGATGATGATCGAGTTGCGATAGTTGAGCAGGAAATCGGAGGTCTTCGACCACAGCACTTCGGCAAAGTTGCTGCCGACCGGCGTGAAGAGCACGTCGCCCATCAGCAGCGAGATCTGCGTGCGGAAGCCGGCCGCCACGGTCCAGATGATCGGAACGAGGACGAGCGCGGCGCCGATCGCCAGCGTGATGTGGACCGGAAGGGCGGACTCGGTGCGCCGGCTCATGGGGCGGCTCCCGTGCGGCGGCGCGCCGAAAGCGCGAGGACGAGGAGCAGCGAGACGAGGAAGATGACGGCGACCGACATGGCCGAGCCGTAGCCTGCCTTGTCCTCGGTGAAGAAGCGCTGGTAGAGCGTGAAGCTGATCACCTCTGTCGACGTGCCGGGGCCTCCGCTGGTGAGGAGATAAACCTCGTCGAAGACCTTGAAGGCGAGCACCAGGCGGAAGGCGAAGGTGACGATGATTGTGGGGATCATCAGCGGCAGCGTGACGTAGACCAGTTCCTGCCAGGCGCCGGCGCCGTCCATCCGGGCGGCCTCGAAGACATCCTGCGGCAGGGATTCCAGCCCCGCCAGGAAGAGGAGGAAGCAGAACGGCGTCCAGTGCCAGATATCGACGGCGATGACCGAGAGGAGGGCGGTCTCGGGACTGCCCAGCCAGTCATGCGGCAGAATGCCGACAAGGCCGAGGGTCTTGTTGACGAGGCCGAAGTCGAAATTGAGCATCAGCTTCCAGATGGCGCCGATGACGATGCCCGGAATGAGGATGGGCAGGATGAAGATCGCCCGGTAGAGCACGCGCCCCCGCACGATCTTGGTGCAGAGCAGCGCCATGGCGAAGCCGAGGACCATCTGGCCGGCGACGGCGCCGAAGGCGAAGATCAGCGTGTTGGAGATACCGGCGCCGAAAAGGCTGTCGGAGAACAGCGCCTGGTAATGGGTAAGGCCCACCCAGCTACGCACCTGCTGCCCGTCCGCCCAGGTGATGTTCTGGAAGCTGGTGAGGAACAGGTTGGCGATGGGCAGGACGCTGAGGGCGAGCATCATGGCAAGGGCCGGACCGAAGGTCAGCCAGCGCCAGAGACGCTGGCCGCGGTCTTCGGAGACCTCTGCCGGCCGCCGCGGGGACGATTGGATCTGTGCTTGCGCGGCGGCCATGGTCCGGTCCTTACTTCAAGGGATCGAGCTTGCCGGTCTTGTAGGAATGGCCGGCCATGATCTTCTCGATCTCGTCGGACATGCCGTTCAGCGCATCGACGGTCGTGATCTCGCCGGCGACGGCCCGGTTGAGCCCGAGTTCCAGCACCGAGATGACCTCGCTTGCCTCCGGGAACTGGTAGATATTGACCGCGTGCGGCAGGGCTTCCGCGAGCGGCTTCATCCAGCGATAGCGGCGCTCGTCGGCGATCGGCTCCTTGTAGACCGCCGCATTGACGGGAATGCCGCCGGCCTTTGCCGTTTCAAGCTGTGCGGCCTTCGTCTGGAACCAGCGCAGGAACTCCACGGCGGCGCGCTTGCGGTCGTCGGGCACGTTCCTGGAAATGCCGGCCAGCCAGTGGCCGAGGCCGGGCGAGGTGGGGATGCCTTCCACGGAGGGTGTCGGCGCCCATTCGACCTTGTCGACGATGGCCGACTTGTTGGGGTCGTCCATCTGCGACCAGGCGGCGATGACCATCATGATATGTGCCGAATGGCCGGTGACCATGGCCTGGATGACCTCGGCCTGGTCGGAAGCGGCCGTCTTCGGATGGCCGGCTTCCTTGGCAAGGCGCACATAATAGTCCAGCGCCTCGCGGCCGTGGTCGGAGTTCAGCGTGACGGAATAGTCGCCCGTCGCCTGGTCCTTGAAGATGCCGCCGCCGAAACCGTAGAGATAGGGATAGAAGTCGTAGGCGACGGTGTGCGGTCCGCGTGCGCCGCGCTGCACGATGCCGTACATGCCCGGCGGGTTGTGGAACTTCTTGGCGTTGGCTTCGAGTTCCGCAAAGGTCTTCGGCGCGGAGAGGCCGGCTTCCTGATAGAGGTCGCCGCGGTAGTAGAGCATCGGGATCAGCGGCGAGACCGGCATCGACATCAGCTTGCCGGCCTTGGTCATCGTCTTGTCGGCGGCATTGTAGTAGATCGTGTCGCCGAGCGTGTAGATTTCCGGGTCGAGCTGGAAGCCGGGGTCGATATCGGTGATCGCCTCGACGAAGCCGCCCGCATACATTTCGGCGAACCAGCCCGAATTCATGATCAGGATATCGTACTGGCCCGCGCTGGCCCGCACGGAGTTGCGCTGCTTTTCGAGCGACCCGGCGAACGGGTTGACGTCGAGTTCCACCTTGTTGCCGGTCTCCGCCTCGTAGGCTTCCACCGTCTTGCGGAAGCTCTCGAACCAGGGCGACTGGTTGATCACGATGGTGATCGGCGCGACGCTGGCGGCGTAGAGCGGCCGGAAGGTGCTCGGCACAAGACCGGCGCCGGCGGCCAGTCCCATGCCCTTGAGGATCGTGCGTCTTGGAATGCTGGTCTTGAAGGTCATCGATGAGTCTCCCATTGCCTCATGAATGTTCACTGCTTGCTGTCGACTTCCAAGAAAACGGATGCTCCCCGCGGCCCTCCTGCCGGATGGGGTTGCTGTCCGTCGTCCTATTCGCAGAAAATGGGGCTTGCCCAGTTCCACTGGCCGTTGGCCTGGCGCATGCGGGCATAGATCCAGTCGCCCGTGCGCAAAGGCTCGATGGCGAGCTTTCCGCGCCACTGCCATTGATGCGGGCGCGGCAGCGGATGCAGGCGGAAGGCCGGGCTGTCGATCGGGCCGAGATTGCCCGAAAGCGCGCCCTGCAACAGGCGCTCGGCGCTTGCCTCGAAGGTCTGGCCGTCGAGCACCAGCCGCACCGTTGCATCCGGCGTGATGCGGATGCGCGCGGCGATACCCTGCATGGACGCGGTGGTGTTGTTGGGATTGGCGATCGAACGGATCGAGAAGTCGATGCGGTCGCCGGAAAGGCTGATATCGTTCTCGTCCTTCGCGTCGCCGCCGCCCTCCAGCGGCGAGACCACTTCGGAGCCGCGCAGGCGCGGCTCGACGGCGAGGATTTTGCCGCCGGCAAGCTGCAGCGAGCCCTTCCAGTCGTGGAACTTTCCGCGCGCGCCCCAGCCGAGTTCCAGGACGAGCAGGGTTTCCATGCCGCCTTTCATGGTATCGATCGGGCTGCGTTGCAGGTCCGGCGTCACGCGGCCGACAATGTCGCCGTTGCGGATGAGGTCGATATAGTCGATGGCGCCCCCCGCGACCACTTCCAGCTCCAGCGCATGTCTGCCGGCCGCGATGCTGCCGCCCTGCATTGCATCGCCAATCGTGAAGAAGAGGTGGCTCGCATCGCCGGTCAGCGCATTGGTATGGCGCCGGTGAATGCCTTCCCAAAGGGCGGAGCGGGAATTTTCCGGGGCGTAGACTGCCGAGCGGCCGTGGCCGTAGGAACCCGGATAGCCGCTGTGGTGATCCGTATTGCCGAGGAAGCCGAAGCGGATGCCCCGGTTGAGCCCGTGGCGCACGGTGGATTGGCCGTCGCTCGGGCCCATGGAATGCAGGAACGGCCGGTCCATGACCGACGTCTCCGAGCAGCCGTGCATGGAGATGATCTCCATCACCGGAGACAGGTCCTCGATGACCGTGTCCCAGTTCACGCCGCGTGCGCCGAGGCGGTAGCCGATATGGTGCGGGAAGGCGAAGACGCCGTCGCCGTAGGCCGCGCGCAGCCGGGCATGCAGTTCCGCCGGCGTATCGGCCTTGATGATGTCCTGGCGGGCGATGTCGCGATAGACGATCGTGTAGTCGCCATGGGCGAAGGAATGGATCTCGTAGCCCGGGAACACGGTGAAGGCGCCCGGCTCGTCCGCAGCCGCCAGCGTATCGAAATGGGCGCCCCAGAGCTTATCGAGCTTGGCGAAGCCCTTGACGTGGAAGTCGACGATGTGCGCGACGCGCGGATCGTCCACCGGCATGTCAGGCCAGTAGGCATGCCCGGTGACGGACACG
>CAMLOC010000348.1 GCA_946481465.1 uncultured Shinella sp.
CCATTCGCCGTCCACGAAGGTCCAGGTCGTCGAGCGTGGTGAGGTATCGACTGGCATTTGCAAAACTCCTTTTCGCCCATCAAGGCCCGGTCGATCGGGCCGGTCAAGTCACAAATGCCTTCCGACAGCCGGCCGCGCTTGTCCATTCAAGATGTTGAATGGGTGCATCAGGCCTTATCATGGATGGTGCCGTTGAGGGCGCTCGAGGCGCATGCGATACAAAGCGGAAGGGAGATCACCATGCGCGCCATGTATTACGAAGCCTTCGGGGCGACACCCGAGATCCGCACCCTGCCCGACCCGACACCGACGCCCGGCGGCGTGGTGATCAAGGTGGAGGCGACGGGGCTGTGCCGCTCCGACTGGCACGGCTGGATGGGGCACGACCCGGACATAAGCCTGCCGCATGTGCCGGGCCACGAGCTTGCCGGCAAGGTGGTGGCTGTCGGCGGGAACGTGCGTCGTTTCCGCGAGGGCGAGCGGGTGACGGTGCCCTTCGTCTCCGGCTGCGGCCATTGCGGCGAATGCCGCTCGGGCAACCAACAGGTCTGCGAGGAGCAGTTCCAGCCCGGCTTCACCCATTGGGGCTCCTTCGCCGAATATGTCGCCATCGATTTCGCCGACCACAATCTCGTGCACCAGCCGGAGGCGGTCGACTATGCGACGGCCGCCAGCCTCGGCTGCCGCTTCGCCACCTCCTTCCGCGCCGTCGTCGACCAGGCGCGGGTGACGGGCGGCGAATGGGTGGCCGTGCACGGCTGCGGCGGGGTGGGGCTTTCCGCCGTCATGATCGCCGCCGCGCTCGGCGCCAAGCCCGTCGCCATCGACATTTCCGCGGAAAAGCTGGACTTCGCGCGCAAGATGGGCGCCGTCGCCGCCATCGATGCCAGCACGGTCGCCGATGTCGCGGAGGCGGTGCGTGAGATCACCGGCGGCGGAGCGCATGCCTCGATCGACGCGCTCGGCTCGCCCGTCACCTGCTTCAACTCGATCAGGAACCTGCGCCGGCGCGGGCGGCATGTGCAGGTCGGCCTGATGCTCGCCGACCACGCGACACCGCAGATCCCGATGGCCCAGGTCATCGGCCACGAGCTGGAGATCTACGGCAGCCACGGCATGCAGGCCTGGCGCTACGACGCCATGCTGGCAATGATCGAAAGCGGCAAGCTCGCCCCGCAACGGCTGATCGGCCGGCATCTCAGCCTGGAGGAGGCCGTGCCCGCGCTGACGGCGATGGACAAGGCGACCGACCTCGGCATCAGCGTCATCACGCGGTTCTGAGGGGCAGGCGCCAAACGATTGACATTCAAACGCCGATGGCCGCCAATCGCCATCGACAATGCCAGGAGGAATCGCCGCTCATGTCCCATGCCGCCTATGTCTTCGATGCCTACGGCACGCTGTTCGACGTGCATGCGGCGGTACGCCGCCATGCGGGCGATGTCGGGCCGGACTACCAGCTCTTCTCCGAGATCTGGCGCGCCAAGCAGCTCGAATATTCCTGGACGCGGGCGCTGATGGGCGCCTATGCCGATTTCTGGCAGCTCACCGAACAGGCGCTCGACTACGCGTTCAAACGCATCGGCGGCGTCGATCCGGCCTTGCGCCAGAAGTTGCTCGACGCCTACTGGAAGCTCGATTGCTATCCGGAAGTGCCGGCCGTGCTGAAGGCGCTGAAGCAGCGTGGCGCGCATATCGCGATCCTCTCCAACGGCTCACCCGCCATGCTGGCCTCGGCGGTGAAGAATGCCGCGCTCGACACCGTCATCGACGACATCTTCTCGGTCGACGCGCTGAAGACCTACAAGACCGCCCCCGCCGTCTACGATCTCGTGACGACGAGCTACCGGCTCTATCCGAACGCCGTCTCCTTCCAGTCCTCCAACCGCTGGGATGTCGCAGGCGCGGCGAAGTTCGGCTTCCGCACCGTCTGGATCAACCGCAGCGACATGCCGGACGAATATTTCGACCTCGGCCCCGCCCTGATCCTGCCGTCGCTCGAAAGCCTCTGAACGGAGCCCGCATGGCCTGGTCCGCCGCGCAATACCTGAAATTCGAGGACGAGCGCACCCGCCCTGCCCGCGACCTGCTGGCACAGGTGCCGGCCGACCTCGTCGCCGGCACGGTCTACGACCTCGGCTGCGGGCCGGGAAACTCGACGGAACTGCTGGTAAAGCGCTTTCCCGGCCGGGGCGTGCGCGGCGTGGACAATGCCGGCGACATGCTGAAGGCCGCGCGAAAGCGCCTGCCGGGCGTCGATTTCGTCGAATGCGACCTTGCGAAATGGTGCCCGCACGAGCCGGCCGCCCTGCTCTTCGCCAACGCCGTCTTCCAGTGGCTGCCCGATCCCGCGGCGCTGATGGCGCGGCTGATGGGCGGCCTTCGCCCCGGCGGCGTGCTGGCCGTGCAGATGCCGGACAACAGCAACGAGCCGTCCCATCTCCTGATGGAGGAAAGCGCCCTTGCCGGCCCCTGGCGGGACGCCTTTGCCGCGGGCACGCCGCGCCGCGGCCCGCTGCCCGCCCCCGCCACCTTTCTTGACGCGCTCGGCCCGAAGGCCGCTCGCGTCGATGTCTGGCACACCGTCTACAACCATCCGATGGCGGACGCGGCCGCCATTGTCGACTGGGTGAAGGCGACGGGCCTGCGGCCCTATCTCGACCGCCTGCCCTCCGCGGAACACGACGCCTTCCTCGCCGACTACGAGAACCGCATCGCGGAGGCCTATCCGCCGATGGCTGACGGGTGCCGGCTGCTGCGCTTCCCGCGGCTCTTCATCCTCGCCGTCAGGGGCTGATCACCGTCCCGCGCGGAATTTCTGCTTGAGCCTTGCGACATCCGCCGCGCTCCAGTCCGTCACGTCCGTCACCGCGATCCACGGATCGACATAGTGCTCGCCGGCATAGACATGGCCGAGCCCCATCGGCGTCGTGGTCGCCATGGCCATGTCGAGCGTCAGCTGCAGGAAGGTGACGACGGGATACCATTCGAAATCCGGCGAGACGTCCGGCCCGCGCGGCACGGCCATCCAGGCCGGCCGGCGATAGACGGCATAGGGATCGTAGAAGGTGATCGGGTCGCTGGCATATTGCAGGTAGACGATGCGCATCGGCCCCCAATGGTCGCCCGCCTCCGGCAGCGCGTTCTTCTGGCTGGTGAAGCGCACATAGGAGCCGTCACGGAAGCGCGGCAGCCAGGCGGGCGTTCCCGGATTGCGGTCCGCCGTCATCTTGCGCCAGATGCGGCTCGGAAAGGGCGGGCCGGCCCACAGCGCGCCCTGGTAGGGATCGCCGATCACCTCGAAGAGTTCGGCCGACTGTTCCGACGACAGCGCGCCGAGGCTGAGGCCGTAGAGATAGAGCTTTGGCCGCCTGTCCTTCGGCAGGCTCGTCCAGTGGCCGTAGACGGCACGAAAGAGCGCCCGCGCGGCCTCCGCGCCATAATCCGGTTCGGCGAGCAGCGAGAGCCAGCTCGCAAGGTAGGAATACTGGATGGCGACGCTGGCAATATCGCCATGGTGCAGGTACTCGACCGTGTCGATGCCCTCCGGGTCGATCCAGCCGGTGCCCGTCGGCATCACAATGACCAGCGTCGAGCGTTCGAAGCCGCCGACGCGGACGAGTTCGTCGAGCGCCACCTTCGCGCGCGCCTCCGGCGTCTCGGCGGCGTTGAGGCCGGCATAGACGCGCAGCGGCTCGAGGGCCGGCTTGCCGGTGAAGGCGGCGATATCCTCTTGCCTCGGCCCGCTCGCCACGAAGGATCGGCCCATGCGGCCAAGGTCGTCCCACCGCATCAGCGAGGCGGCGCTGCCGGATTTCCGGGGATCGGAAGGCTCGGCCGTGTCGGGCTCGATCACCTGGTCGAGCCGGCGGAAGGAGGAATCGGCCGTGTGCAGCACGAAGCGCACCAGAACGCCGTCGGCCAGCGTCCAGAACAGCGTCGCGGCCAGCGCCATGCCGATGACAGCGGAGAGCCGCCGCGGCGCCGCCCGCCGCGAGGTCCTGGCAAACAGCCGGGCGAGAAAGGCGAACAGCCGCCCGAGGCCGAAGAGCACGAGGAAGACGGCCAGCGCGATGAGCCCGACATAGACGGGATGCGCCGTCTCGATGGGCGGCAGGTGCATCAGCGTGCGAATGGAATTCTGCCATTCGGCCGTCCGCCAGAGGAAGGTGAGCACCACGACGCCGCAGAGGCTACCGGCACCGGCCGAAAGCCAGAGGCGGACACGATCCTTCGGCTCCGGCAGTTCCAGCCAGAACCACAGCGCCGCGAAGGCGACGCCGAGCCCGTAGCCGCACGCCATGGCGACACCCGAGAGAACGCCCTGCGTGACATAGGTGCGCGGCAGGAGGCTGGGCGTCAGCGAGGCGGCGAAAAGCAGCGTGCCGAGGACGAGGCCGGTCGCGGAGAAGGAGAGGAGCAGACGCCAGAACCATTCCCGCACGATCGACCGTTCCTCCGCTTGCACCGGCGCGAGCCTCGCATGCCGGCGGCGATGGCGCAACCGCGTGGCGGCGGCATGAAGGCCCCTCTTCTCCAAACCGTCCTATAGCCCCCTCGCCTCTCCTCCGTCATCCTCGGGCTTGACCCGAGGATCCACATCCCACGGCATAGATCGAATTCGTGGCATGGATCCTCGGGTCAAGCCCGAGGATGACGGAGGAGAGGTAGTCGCCTACCCACGGCCGCAAACAAAAAGCCCCGCGGCCTTCCGGATCGCGGGGCTTTTCCAATCGTATCTTCCGCCTCAGCTATCGAGGAAGCTTCTGAGCTTCCTGGAGCGGCTCGGGTGCTTCAGCTTGCGCAGCGCCTTCGCCTCGATCTGGCGAATACGTTCGCGCGTAACCGAGAACTGCTGGCCGACTTCTTCCAGCGTGTGGTCGGTGTTCATGCCGATGCCGAAGCGCATGCGCAGGACGCGTTCCTCGC
>CAMLOC010000349.1 GCA_946481465.1 uncultured Shinella sp.
AAGGGCACGGCCGGCGAGATGTGGCGCGGCATGATGGCCGACCAGCTCGGCGAGGCGCTCGCCAAGGGCGGCGGCATCGGCATTGCCGAAAGCCTTGCCAAGAGCAGCGGCATCGGCGCGGCCTCGCCCGAGAAGGACAAGAATACCGACCGTGTCGCAGCCGGCATGGTACAGGCCCTGCAGCGGCAAGCCTTTGCCGACCTGACACCGGGCATCAAGGAACACGAGACGAAGATCTAGGCGGAGAACAACAAAATGGAACAGGCGACCAACGAATTGCGCATCCGCACCGTCCTCGGCCGGCTCGAGACGATCATCGACAACGAGAACGACAATATCGGCCGCGACCCCGCTTTCGACCTGCCGACCTCGAACGCCCACAAGAGCCGTTGCCTCTACGAACTGGCGATGCTGTCGCGCGACGTGCGGCCGGACGAGATGCCGCAGGCCTTCTCCGGCCAGTTCGGCCGCGTGCGCGAGAAGCTCGCCATCAACGCCCAGCGCGTCTCCGCCCATCTGGAGGCCGTGCGGGAGGTCGTCACCATCCTGAAGAATGCCGTGCAGGACCTTGAGGCCGACGGCACCTATTCGCAGGAACAGTTCCGGCTGGGTTACGGCACATGATCTAGCTCATCGGCACCGGCGTCTGGATTCTCCTCATCACGCTCGGCTCGGTCTATTTCTCGCTGAAGATGGCATCGGCTCCCAAGGTCGACACGGAAGCGGCCGAGCGCGAGGCGGCGCTGGAATTCGTCAGCGGATACACGACGACGGTGCCCGTGATCGGGGAGGGCGGCGTCAACGGCTACCTGCTCACCAAACTCGCCTACAAGGCGAACAAGGAACTGGCGGCCAAGCAGACCGTTCCGCTCCCGCAGATGATCACCGACGAACTCTATACGCTGCTTGTCGGCAAGAAGATGATCGATGTTGCGACAGTCGGCAGCTTCGACGTCGATGCCTTCCGCGGCATCGTCAAGGAAGGCCTGAACCGTCGCTTCGGGGCGGAGGTCATCGCCGAGGTCTATGTCGAGCAGATCGACTACCTCACCACCGCATCGGTGCAGGATCCCGCGCCCAAGCGCGGCCAGACGCTCGTCAAGGGCGAGGTTCCGGCCGTCAAGCCCGCGGAGGCGAGCGGCGGGCACTAGCGTATGTCGCGCAAGATCGCGACGCGCTTTCGCGGAACCGCTCGGCGCCGCGCCGGGTGAAGCCGTTTCTTCATGTAAGGTCGGCCGGCCGCGTCAGAGCGAGCCGGCTTTTGCCGCATGGCCGTCGTCGCGCGCCGTCATGGATCCGGACAGCCTGTAGCGCAGCCGGTGGTATGCAAGGGCGATGCGGGCCCTGTGCCGGGGCATCCGCGACGGGTCCCGCATCAGCCGGTAGAGCCCGCCAAGCCGAAGCCGACGGACGGCCTGCGGCACCGGCGGCGTGTCGCCGGCGAGCGTCTCGAACAGCGGGCCGAGGCTGAGTACCAGCCGGGCATGGCCGGGGCCGACATGCCGGTCGATCCATTTCTCCTGCGCCGGGCTGCCCATGGAAACGAGCAGGATATCGACATTCGCCGCCCGCACCCGCTCCATGATCGCGTCCGACTGGTCCCGTTCGAAATGGCCGTCGGCGATCGGCAGGAATGCGTGCCAGGGCGCATGCCGGCGAAGATTGTCGGCGGCGCGCGCCAGCGTTTCGGACCGCGCGCCGATCAGCGCGACGCGCATCGGCCGTGCGATATAGGTGAGAAGGGCCGGAACGAAGGCGGCGCCGGTGAGGGGCGCCATTCCGGAGGCGATGGCGACGCCGTCGCCGTCCGGCAGCACGACCTGCCGCTCCAGGACGGCGCGGTATTCGGGATCGCGCATCATCAAGGCAGCATTGCCGGCATCGATGAAGGCGATGACGCTCTGGCCGAACGGCATGGTCGCCACCTCCTCGGCGAAGGCGAAGGCGTCCGCCCAGCCCAGATCGCAGACCGGCAGGCCGAGGATATCCCGCTGCGGGGCGGCGATGGTGCCGGACACGAGGTTCATGGCAGGGATCCTTTCGAAACGGTCGCAGGCGGGCGATGATCGGCCAGAAGGGTCGTCATGACCTCCGGGACGGCATGTTCGACAGGACCCGTGGGAAAAGGCGTCATGCTGCTCCCGCAAGGCTGCTGGTGGTGCCTGCCGATTTAGCAAGTTCCCCTCAAAGGCCGTTTAAGGATTTCCCGAAAAGGCGGCGGACCCTGTTCATTCCTTGCCAACCATACTGATTTCCCTGAAAATAATCGTTGAAAAACAATGGATTGGCGGATTTTGTCTTCACCTTTCCGCTTCGCACTTGCATCAAAAAAGGACTTTCCACCCGGTAATGCGCGGTTCCGTCACGCCGTCGCCCTGTCTTTCAACGCTGACAGGAAACGGCGCGGATGGAGGCTTTCCTGCAGGAGGCGCTTGAAATTATGCGTTTTGGACAGCATAGGGCGTTACGAGGCCATCCCGCCGCGCGGGCGTCCCGCTAGACTGGGCGCACTTCATTCAGGGAGAGAAATGTGACCACCATTATCGATGGGAAGCAGGTTGCCGCTTCCGTGATTGACGCCGTGAAGTCCGCCGCCGCCGCCCTGGAGAAGGATGCCGGCGTGCGGCCCGGCCTTGCCGTCATCATCGTCGGCGACGATCCGGCAAGCCACGCCTATGTCTCCTCCAAGAGCCGCATGGCCAAGGAATGCGGCTTCACCTCCATCCAGCACACGCTGCCCGAAGAGACGACGCAGGAGGAGCTTGCCCGCCTCGTCGAGACGCTGAACGGCGATGAGGCCATCCACGGCATCCTCGTCCAGTTGCCGCTGCCGAGGCACCTCAATTCCGAGCCGATCATCCAGTCGATCAGGCCGGAAAAAGATGTCGACGGGCTGCATGTCGTCAATGCCGGCAAGGTGGCGACGGGCGATCTCGACGGCGGCCTCGTTTCCTGCACGCCGGCCGGCGCCATGGTCTTCGTGCGCCGCACGCATGGCGAGGACCTCTCCGGCCTCAACGCCGTGGTGATCGGCCGCTCCAACATCGTCGGCAAGCCGATGTCCGCCCTGCTGCTCGCCGCAAACGCGACGGTGACGACCGCCCATTCGCGCACCAGGGACCTCGCCGGCGTCTGCCGCAATGCGGATATCCTCGTCGCCGCCGTCGGCCGCCCGGAAATGGTCAAGGCCGATTGGGTGAAGCCGGGCGCGACCGTCATCGACGTCGGCATCAACCGCATCGCCGCGCCGGAAAAGGGCGAGGGCAAGTCCCGTCTCGTCGGCGACGTCGCCTTCGATGAGGCGGCGAAGGTCGCCGGTGTCATCACCCCGGTCCCCGGCGGCGTCGGCCCCATGACCATCGCCATGCTGATGGCCAACACGGTGATCGCCGCCTATCGCAAGGCCGGACGCGTACCGCCGAAGTTCTGAAGGGTGGGGGCGAGGGGCTGCCGCGCCTCCGGCGCCGATGCTTTCCTGTCACCTCCCCGCTTGACCTCCTCTGTCATGGTCGGGCTTGACCCGACCATCCACGCTCCGGGTGCGGCGGTGGATCCTCGGGTCAAGCCCGAGGATGACGGAGGGAGAGGAGGCGTTTCCCGTCCAATGGCGCTCAGTGCTTGGCGCTTGGCGGATGGACACTCCGGAGCGGGCCCCTCACTTCCCCGCCGGCGCCGGTCCCGTCGAGGCGCGCACGATGAGGTCCGTCTTCCAGAGTTCCTGCTGCGGCAGCGCTTCGAGCCCCAGGATATCGGCGATGAGGCGGCGGGCGATGCGCTGGCCGGCGGCGCGCAGCGATGAGCGTGTCGTCGTCAGCGGCACCATGAAGTTCTCCGGCTTCAGCATGGGCAGCACGTCGTCATGGGCGATGAGGGAGATGTCCGCGCCGAGCTTCAGCCCCGCCTGGTTGATCGCCCGCACCGCCCCGAGCGCCATGACCGTGCTGGAACACAGCACCGCCGTCGGCGGCGTTTCGAGCCGGAGGAAGCGCTCCATGGCGCGGAAGCCATGCTCGTCCGTCATCTGCGAATGCTGCACGCAATCCTCGCGCAGCGTGAGGCCGTGCTCGGCAAGCGCCCGCACGGTGCCCTTCCTGCGGCGGATCGAGAAGGTAAGATTGTCCGGCCCGTTGATCAGCGCGAAATGCCGGTGGCCGAGCTGCGCGAGCAGCCGCGCGGCCTCGTAGAAGGCGCCGGTATTGTCGATGTCGAGAAAGGGATAGTCCGTCGGCACGCCGATCGACCGGCCGTGCACGACGAAGGGCGTCTTCAGCGTCTTCATCATGGCGATACGCGGGTCCTTCTCGCGCATGTAGGCGAGGAACAGCGCGTCGACATTGCCGCTCGCCACCAGCCGCCGGCAGGTCGCGACCTCTTCCTCCGGATGGCTCGGATTGATGACGAAGTGGAAATCATGCTTGACCGCCTCGTCGCCGAGGCCGGCGAGGAACTCGCCGAAATGCACGTCGGATTCGATGCCGTCGGCCGTCGGCATGACGAGGCCGATCGAGCCCGCCCGGCCCGTCGCCAGCCGCTGCGCCGCGCGGTTGGGCCGGTATCCGGTCTCCCGCACGGCATCGAGCACGCGCTGGCGGGTCTCGGCATTGACCTCCGGATAACCGTTCAGCGCTCTGCTCACGGTTGTCTGGGAGAGTCCCAGCAACTGCGATAATTGCTTGAGATTCACATGCTTAGCTTTCTTGAAGTGCCCGAAGCGCTTTGGATGCCGTCTCTCATTCTTCCCTGATCCCCCGCCAAAGCGTCCCCGGCATCTAACATCAGCAAATCATTTAGGAAAAGCGGATTTGACCTTTTTGCGCCGCAAAACTACGCTGCACTGCGCTAGATGCGGCGTTTTTGCCTGCAAACCCTCTGAGGGGTACTTGACGAGGCTCAGGGGGAAATGGGATGAAAGGAAATC
>CAMLOC010000350.1 GCA_946481465.1 uncultured Shinella sp.
TGATCTCGCGGGCCTTGGCGATGGAGGCTTCGGTGTCGAAGGAGAGGTCCGCGTCGACTTCGGTCGAGACGCGGCCGGGCACGAGTTCGGCAAGCGCGGCGCCGACGGAGATGGCGAGGCGGTCGGCCACGGCCGAGACGACGCCCTCGCGGTTGCCGCCCTGCGACTGGCCCCAGCGGATGGCTTCCGCGACGGCGTCGGCGAAGGCAGGCGTGCCGAGCGCCTTCAGGACGATCGTGGGATTAGTGGTGCAATCGACCGGCTTCAGGCGGCGCACGGCGTCGATGTCGCCGGTGTCTGCCACGACGGTCGTCATCGCGCGGAGTTGTTCAAGCTTGGATGTCATATCCGATATCCCGAATGGTTGTTGCTGGGCCGCGTTCCAAGGGAACGCCAGGCCCTCCTCCATGTTCCCTGTGAAAGCGCGCCCGGTAACCGTGCTTCCTGTTTCAGTCACCGCGCGGGCTGGCACAACCGACCGGCCGACGGAGTGCCGCCAGCCGATATGAGGCGGACTATCATCGCTTCCGCGGGGAAAAGTCAAGCACTTTTGATCAATCTTCTGAACATATGTCGCATATTTCGTTTCCTGTGCTATGATGCGTCAGAACATTGCAGAGGAAGATGGAGGCGACGTGGCAAGGCTTCGGCGCGACACACATACGGCCTATTCGGAATCGGCGGCTCTGCGCCTCAGGGCCGCCTGGCTCTATTACAACCAGGGCCTCACCCAGAAGGATGTGGCGGAGAAGATCGGCGTCAGCCGCACCACGGTCATCCGCATGCTGGACGAGGCGCTGAAGCGCTCCGAGGTGCAGATCTGGATCAACGAGGGCATCGCCGATTGCGTCGAACTCGCCGTGCGGCTGGAAAAGGCCTATGGTCTCGACGAGGCCGTGGTGGTGCCGGCGGCCGAGAGCGCCGAGGCGACCGCCAAGGGCGTCGGCCTTGCGCTCGGCCAGTTTCTGACCGAGGCGATCCCGGACGATTGCACCATCGGCGTCGGCTGGGGGCGCACGCTCACCGCCTCGCTCGCCAGCTTCCGCCCGGCGCGGCGCGAGCGGGTGAAGGTCGTCTCGCTGCTCGGCGGCGTCGTCGAGGCGCATCACATCAACCCGATCGAATATACCTGGCGGCTGGCGAGCCAGCTTGGCGCGGAGTGCTACCTGTTCCTTGCGCCGCTGCTCGTCGATTCGCGCGAGACCAAGCGCAGCCTCATCGAGAAATGCGGGCTGAAGACGCTGTTCGAATTGGCGGAGAACATGGATATCGCCGTCGTCAGCTGCGGCGATATCGGCCCGCGCTCCAGCTCGCTGTCGCGCGATTTCATCGCCCGTCACGAACTGGAGGAACTGATCGCGGCCGGCTGCGTCTGCGATACGATGTGCAATTTCCTCGATGCGGAGGGCCACACGATCGACCATCCGATCCGTCATCGGGTCATGTCGATCGACCTCGATACGGTGAAGAAGGCGCGCCACATCGTGCTCGTCTCGGGCGGCGCGCACCGCGCGGCGGCGATCCGCGCCACCATCCGCCGCGTCGGCTGCAACACGCTGATCACGGACGAGGGGGCGGCGCTCGCCATGCTGCGGCTGGCGGAGGCGTCCGCCGCCGCCTAGATCAGCTTGAGGCGGACGGCCCGGGTGATCGCGCCGGTGACGTTGCGGGCGCCGAGCTTCTCGATGGCGCTGCGCAGGGCATCCGTCACGCGCGTCATCGCGATGTCGGTTTCGAGCACGATATCGGCCGGCGTCCTGCCGTTGGCGGCCAGTTCTAGGCACCGCTTTTCGATCTCGGTCAGCTCGGGGAAGGGGGAAAGATCATTTTCCGAGGACATGCGCCCCGCTTAAATGCTGAGGCCTGCTGCCGAAAGCGCAAGATGTCCCGATGCTTAACGGGCCGGCTCGGCATTTCGCCCGATTGTCCCATTCCGGCACACAGGGTAATGCCCGCCGACGCGGATTTGCCTTCCGGCGCTGCGAACTGGTAAGCCACGGCCAGCAAGGCTGGAGGCGACATGACACCGAGGGAACAGAAGGCGGCGATCCGCAACGAGCGGCTGGCGCTGCGCGACGCCATGACGCCGCAGGCGCGCATCGAGGGCAGCCTCGCCATGGTGGAGCTTGCGGGCGACCGTATCGAATTTGCGCCCGGCGCGGTGATCTCGGGCTTCTGGCCGATCCGCTCGGAGGCCGATATCCGCCCGCTGATGGCGCATCTTCGCACGCGCGGGGCGCAGCTTTGCCTTCCCGTCGTGCTCGACCGCGAGACGATCATTTTCCGCGAACTGGCCGTCGGCGCGCCGGTCATCAAGACCGGCTTCGGCACGACCGGGCCGGGGCCGGAGGCGGCGGTGCTCGATCCCGATATCCTTCTTGTGCCGCTCTCGGCCTTCGACCGGGCGGGCCACCGCATCGGCTACGGCGCGGGCCACTATGACCGGGCAATCGACCGCCTCAAGGCAAAAGGCCATATGCCGAGACTGATCGGCATTGCTTTCGATTGCCAGGAAGTGGCATCAGTACCCGCGGAGCCGCATGACGTCGCGCTGGACGCGATCCTCACGGAAAGCGGCCTTCGTTCGTTCCAACAGGTTTCGTAAGGTTTATCGATGCGGTTTCTCTTTCTCGGCGACATGGTGGGCAAGACCGGGCGGACGGCCGTCTGGCAGCGCCTGCCGGGTCTGATCAGCGACCTGAAGCTGGATTTCGTCGTCGTCAACGGGGAGAACGCGGCGGGCGGCTTCGGCATCACGGAGGATATCTTCCTCCAGACGATCAATGCCGGTGCCGACGTCGTGACGACCGGCAACCATGTCTGGGACCAGAAGGAGGCCGTGACCTTCGCCAGCCGGCACGACCAGTTCCTGCGCCCCGCCAACTATCCCGCCGGCACGCCCGGCCGCGGCGCGAACCTCTTCATCGCGAAGAACGGCGCGCGGGTACTGGTCGCCAACATCATGGGCCGGGTCTTCATGCATCCCGAACTCGACGATCCCTTCACCGCGGGCGAGACGATCCTCGCCTCCTGCCCGCTCGGCGAGCAGGCCGATGCCGTGATCTTCGATTTCCACGCGGAAGCGACCAGCGAGAAGCAGTGCTTCGGCCATTTCGTCGATGGCCGCGCCAGCGTCGTCGTCGGCACGCACACCCATGTGCCGACGGCCGATTGCCAGATCCTCAATGGCGGCACGGGCTACATGTCGGATGCCGGCATGTGCGGCGACTACGATTCCTCCCTCGGCATGGAGAAGGAGGAGCCGCTCAACCGCTTCATCTCCAAGATGCCGAAAGGCCGCTTCGAGGCGGCCTCCGGGCCGGCGACGATCTGCGGCCTGGCGGTCGAGATTTCCGACCGCACGGGTCTTGCCGAGAAGATCGCGCCGCTTCGCCTCGGCCCGCGCCTTGCCGAAACGCTGCCGGCCTTCTGGGCGTAGCCTTACACCATGTGGCGCAGGTGATCGGCCGAGCCGTTCGAGAAGTTGAGATGCGCCTTCACGCCGACGTCGGGTTCCTCGTCGGCGTTGAGGTTCGCCTTGGCGATCTCCCAGCCGAATTTCAGCTTGCTGCCGGTCGAGGCCCACACTTCCGCATCCTCGATCTCCAGCGCCAGCATGGTGAGCTTCGGGTCGTCCTTGCCGTGGTCGAACCAGGCTTCCACGATGGAACTCCAGTATTCGTCGACCTTGATCGGGTCCTTGCGCACCGAGATGCGGCCCGCAAGGCAGGCATGGTAGTCGTGGTCCTTGCCGACCACGCAGAAATGGGCGCGCGCGCCCGGCGAGATGGCCTCGACGATCTCCGCATCGGTCTTGGTGAAGAACCAGACCGTCGCGCTCTGGCGGTCGAGCTGCGGGGCCATCGGCTGCATGTGCATGTGGCTTCCCTCGACGCCGAGCATGCCGGCATGGATTCTGTCGATCTCGTCGAAAAGCTGCTCCTTCGGGTTTTCGCGGGCCTGGGTGAGATTGGACATGGCTGTTCCTCGTCATGGTTACGGTTGATGGACGGGGAACGTGAGGCGGCGGGCAAGGTTCCGTCCGCCGCGTGAACCGCTCAAGGGAATGTGATCGCTCCGCCGGCCGCATAATCTCGACCCGCCGGCCGCGCGGGCGCATAGTCGCGCCGACCGATGAACGGAGCCGCCCATGCCGCATCTCCTCTTCATTCCGTTGATCCTTGCCGCCCTTGCGGCTTTCGCCGCGCCGCGGCCCGCGCTCGCTCAGGCCGAAACGCCGGTCAGTCAGTGCCAGATGATTGCGCGCTCGCTTCCCTCCGTCACCTTCGCCGCTTTTTCCGGAAGCGCGGCCTTCAAGGTCCAGGCGAAGGAGAACGAGGAGGTGCGCATCACCTATGTCGGCCACTCGACCTTCTTCATCGAGACGCCGGCCGGCGTGAAGATCGCGACCGACTACAACGGCTGGTACAAGCCGCCGGCGCTGCCGACCGTCGTCACCATGAACAAGGCCCATTCCAGCCACTATACGACGAACCCGGAGCCGGGCATCGAATATGTCCTGCATGGCTGGCAGGACGGCTCTGAAAAGGGCGCGGACCACGATATCGTCGTCGGCGACACCTATATCCGCAATGTGCCGACCGATATCCGCGGCTGGGGCGGGGGTATGGAGCCGAACGGCAATTCCATCTTCATCTTCGAGGTGGCGGGCCTGTGCATCGGCCATCTCGGCCACCTGCATCATGAGCTGACGGAAAAACAGTATGCCGAGATCGGCCGGCTCGACGTGGTGATGGTGCCGGTCGACGGCGGGCTGACCATGGGAGCGGAAAGCATGAGCCGCGTGGTGCAGCGCCTGCGCTCCGCGCTGATCCTGCCGATGCATCGCCGCGGACCGCCGATCAGCCGGTTCCTTTCCATGTTCGGCACGGGCTTCGACGCGGTGAC
>CAMLOC010000351.1 GCA_946481465.1 uncultured Shinella sp.
ATGGCACCGGCGCTCGGCAACGCCGGGCTGGAGAGCTTGAAGGCGCTGTTTATCGCCTGGTCGAAAGAGCCGAAGGAGCAGCTCCCCAGGACAGGCCGTAAGGTCGTCGGCTGGAGCAGCCGGGGCGAGATCTACGAGGACGAGGTCTTTGACCGCCACAAAGATCGCACAATCAGCCGCGGGCTGCAGGAAATTGCCGATGCCCAGAGCGATGTCGATGCCTATGTCGCCCTGCAGGCGGAACAGACCCGGGCCGCTCCGATGGTCGCGGCCGAAATCGCCAACCGGTTGATCTCGGCCGGCCGCGCGGAGGAGGCGTTGGCGGCGCTCGACAAGGTCGACGCCGAGGGCCGTAACGACGTTCCCTTCGATTGGCAGCTTGCCCGCGTCGAAGCGCTCGAGGCGCTGGAACGGGAAGACGAGGCCCAGGCATACCGGTGGCAGTGTTTTGAACAATCGCTGAACGACGAGCATCTGCGCGCCTATGTCAGACGCTTGCCTGATTTCGACGATCTGGAGGCGGAAGAGAAAGCCTTCGTCTATGCGCAAGGCTTTCCGGATGTCCACCAAGCCCTGTATTTCTTCCTGCGATGGCCGTCGCCGGCGGAGGCCGCCAAGCTTTTGATAAAGCGCCACCTTGAGATCGACGGCGACCACTACGAACTGCTGACGCCAGCAGCAGAGGTGCTTTCGGAAAAACATCCGCTCGCCGCAACTATCGTCTTGCGGGCCATGGTCGATTTCACGCTGGAGAGCGCCAGAGCCAGTCGCTACAAGCATGCAGCCCGGCATCTGGCGGAATGCCGGTCGCTGGCGATGCAAATTGATGACTTCGAGTCCATTGGATCGCACGAGGCCTATGTTGCGAGCCTAAGGCGAGATCATGGCCGCAAGACCGGCTTCTGGAGTCTCGTATCAAGTTCCTGAAAACGGCTGTTCCCGCATGGCGTTTCGACCCGACCGCGCTTTCAAAGATATGCCGGCGCTCTCGCCAGCGCAGGATATCGAGACGAGGGCAGTGCTGAAGGCCTGGATTTAGGCGCCCACTCGAAACGGTGACGCCGATCATGCAGTTCTTGTTCCAACCGGTCGGCGCGCTGAGCCGGCCTAATCTTCTAGCTGGTACATTGCGGCGGACCGCCACGCTTTCGGCGACCACCACACTGGGTGATGCGGAAGCGAAACCACCATCATTCGGCAATGCCTGCTTCGGCCGTCCTGCTGCGGAAAAGCCACCCGGACATCCCAAGTTGTCTTCGAAGAGACGATCACACGCCGTCGTGTCTGAGATACCGTTCGGCGGGAAGAGCGTTGCCAAAATTACCCAGCATAGTTTTGCGCGCGTCATCGAACGCATCCCAATGGCCTGCATCGTGCAGTGGCGGGATGGTCACAGGTTCGCGATTGTCGAAGCCGACCAAGGCCGCGTCCACCAGCTGGTCCACTTCCATGACATTACTCATGGCGTTGACGTCAGCGCCGACATGATCCCAGATTGCAGTCCGCGTCGTTGCAGGTAGCACCGCCTGAATGTAGACGCCCTTCGGCCCAAGCTCGTTTGCAAGCCCTTGAGACAGGAACAGCATGAAAGCCTTGGTGGCGCCGTAAATCGTCATGCCGAATTCCGGTGCCAACCCAACGACCGAACCGATATTGATGATCGCACCCGCACCCAAGTCGGCGAGGCGCGGTGCAATTGCGTTAGCCAGCCGGGCTGGTGCCGTCGCGTTAAGTACGACCAGCTTTGCCACGTCATCGACGCTTTGCTCTATAAAGGTTCCCCCGAGCGCGGTTCCAGCATTGTTGAGTAGAATACCTATCCGTGTGTCGTCGCGCAGTCTGGCTTCCACCTTGGCGAGATCCTTTGCCTCCGTAAGATCTGCGGGAAGAATATCGATCGTCACACCAGTTTCCCGATGCAAACGTCTCGCAAGCGCTTCCATGCGTGTTGTGTCCCGGGCGACCAGCACGAGGTCGTGTCCGCGCCGAGCGAACCGTTCGGCGTACGCTGCACCAATGCCCGTCGAGGCACCGGTGATGAGAACTGCAGGAGCTTGGCTCATAGGATTGCTCTTTTCTAACGTTGAACCTATAATTATGATGATCGTCATTATTGCCTTTAAATATGACGGTCATCATATAAATGTCAACGGGCTTTCGGAGAACATTGGGAATGAAGGTCAGCCGAGAACGGATGGCGGAGAACAGAGGCCGAATCCTGGACGTCGCGAGCCGATTGTTTAAGGATAGAGGTTTTGATGCGGTCAGCGTCGCCGAAGTCATGAAGGCGGCCGGACTAACCCATGGCGGCTTCTATGGACACTTTAGCTCAAAGGATGATCTTGTGGCGCAAGCGCTGGCACATTCGCTTGCGCCTGACAGTTTCGGCGATGGCGAGTTCAGAGATTTCGTACGCTCCTATTTGGCATCCGCTCATCGTGACAATGCTTCAGATGGCTGTCCAACCGCCAGCTTGGCCGCGGCAATTCGTCACCAAACCCCCGCAGCGAAAGCCGTAATGAACGAAGGTTTGCGCGCGCAGATTGCCCGGATTGAAGAGGCGCTAACGCGGGAGGGGCGAGCCCATGCACATCACGCAGCGATCGGAAGCTGGGCAGCCATGGTGGGCGCAGTCATTCTCGCGCGAGCAGTCGATGATCCCGAGCTTTCCAACGAAATTCTAGAGCAGACGCATGCATGGCTCGATAGTAAGCGCGACGAACACCCCACCTTCTAACGGCCTGATTTGGGCGTAAGATTCTGACCTTAGAAGGTGGTTTCCATGGACGAGCGGAGCAAAGGTGTCAGGCTTGAAGCCGTATTTAATGCCAGGCACGAAGGGCAGTATTGGCGGCGGTACCCGCGGGCGCTTCAGAACGACGCGTGGGGGAGATGTCGAAGATACGATGAATGTCCAAAGCCTAGGCCCGCCCTATGAAGGGCGGGCCGGATGCTCATTTTGAACAGATCGCTTAGAAGTCCATGCCCGGGCCGGTCGGCATGGCCGGGGCGGCTTCCTTTTTCGGCTTTTCCGCAATCATAGCCTCGGTCGTTACCAAGAGGCCGGCGACAGAAGCGGCGTCCTGAAGTGCGGTACGCACGACCTTTACCGGATCAATCACTCCCTGCGCATAGAGGTCGCCATACTCGCCTGTCTGCGCATTCCAACCGTAAGAGAACTCGGCTTTCTCGCGCAGCTTTCCAACGACGATGGAGCCTTCGGCGCCTGCGTTCTCAGCAATCTGGCGCACCGGGGCTTCGATGGCGCGGCGCACGATATCGATACCAACACGCTGCTCGTCGTTTTCGGCCTTCAGGCTATCGAGCGCCTTGACGGCGCGCAGTAAGGCGACGCCGCCGCCCGGAAGGATACCTTCTTCGACAGCCGCACGGGTCGCATGGAGCGCATCGTCGACACGATCCTTCTTCTCCTTCACCTCGACTTCCGTCGAGCCGCCGACGCGAATGACAGCAACGCCGCCGGCGAGCTTGGCAAGGCGCTCCTGCAATTTCTCCCGGTCGTAGTCCGATGTGGTTTCCTCGATCTGCGCCCTGATCTGGGTGACGCGGCCGTCGATCTCCGATTTGGAACCGGCGCCATCGATGATGGTTGTGTTTTCCTTCTCGATGGCGACCGTCTTCGCCCGACCGAGCATGTTAAGCGTGACATTTTCCAGCTTGACGCCGAGATCCTCTGAAACGACCGTGCCGCCCGTCAGGATGGCGATGTCTTCCAACATGGCCTTGCGGCGATCGCCGAAGCCCGGCGCCTTGACGGCAGCGATCTTGAGACCGCCCCGCAGCTTGTTGACGACGAGCGTGGCAAGAGCCTCCCCCTCGACGTCCTCTGCCACGATGAGTAGCGGCTTGCCAGACTGCACCACTGCTTCCAGCACGGGAAGCATGGACTGAAGGTTCGAAAGCTTCTTCTCGTGGATGAGGATATAAGGATCTTCGAGCTCGACCCGCATCTTCTCGGCATTGGTGACGAAGTAGGGCGAGAGATAGCCACGGTCGAACTGCATACCCTCAACGACTTCCAGTTCGGTTTCGGCAGTCTTGGCTTCCTCGACCGTGATGACGCCCTCGTTGCCGACCTTCTCCATCGCTTCGGCGAGATAGCGGCCAATTTCCTCGTCGCCATTGGCTGAGATGGTGCCAACCTGAGCGATCTCGGAATTATTGGAGATCTTGCGAGCGTTGCCCTTCAACTCTTTTACGACTTCAATGACAGCGAGGTCGATACCGCGTTTCAGGTCCATGGGGTTCAAGCCGGAGGCGACGGCCTTGGCACCCTCCTTGACGATCGCCTGGGCGAGCACCGTCGCGGTCGTGGTGCCGTCGCCAGCAAGGTCATTGGTCTTCGAGGCGACCTCACGCAGCATCTGCGCGCCCATATTTTCGAACTTGTCCTCCAGCTCGATTTCCTTGGCGACGGAAACGCCGTCCTTGGTAATGCGCGGGGCGCCGAAGGACTTGTCGATGACGACATTGCGGCCCTTCGGGCCGAGCGTCACCTTTACAGCATTGGCAAGCACGTCCACGCCGCGCAGCATCTTCTCGCGCGCTTCGGTGTTGAATTTGACTTCTTTCGCAGCCATGGTTCACTCCTTCATAGGCAGCTTGTTATGACTGAAAACAGCCGCTCAGGCGGCCTGCTTCTGTTCGACCTGGACTTCGATGACACCCATGACGTCGGATTCTTTCATGATCAGGTAGTCATGGCCATCGATCTTGATCTCCGTGCCGGACCACTTGCCGAAGAGAATGCGGTCGCCGGTCTTGACGTCGAGCGCGATGACTTGGCCCTGCTCGTTGCGCGCGCCGGGGCCTACGGCGACGACTTCGCCTTCCTGCGGCTTTTCCTTGGCGGTGTCAGGGATGATGATGCCGCCCTTGG
>CAMLOC010000352.1 GCA_946481465.1 uncultured Shinella sp.
CGTAAAATTCGTGATTGATCTTGGTACCTGATCCTGCCTAAATGCTTTCCACAGGGGGCGCGGACACAGCCTTAAATGATCGCCGAGAAGACTGTCTCATGAAGGCAGCGGTGATTGTTTGTCCTCTGTGACGGAGCGGCTCCGCTTCGTAAAATCATCCAACCGGCAACGCTTGCCCCAGGTGCCTCACCGCACACTGGCGAGTGTTTTTGCGACTATCAGTTGCGTCGGTTGCAGTGGCCGTGAGGACGGCCGGATGATGGGGGCATGCCCGCCGAACGCTCGACGAGGGAGTGAGCGGCGCGGCCACAGACGGGACTTGACGATCCGGTATGACAACGGATCCGACGGGCCTGAATTGTGTTTGGGAAACAGGGTCGTGTCGAATGTAGGGGGTCGGCATGATCGGGGCACCAGATCCCGGACCGGGCGATGGCTCGGCACGGCCGGGAGATGGCAAACATGAAAGGCGCCGGCAGGAATGCCGACGTGGCGAAGAAGCATGAAAGGCGGCAAGATGCAGGTGAATACGGCCAGAACGACTGGTGCATTCGCAAACGGGGAAAATGCACTCAAGGCGCTCCCGCAAGAAGGGGCGCAGGCGGCGGGGGTTCCATCCGATATGAAGCAGGACGCGATTTTCGAGCGGGTCAGTGCGCGCCTTAAAGCGCAGGTTGGTCCGGACGTCTTCGCGAGCTGGTTCGGTCGGCTGAAGGTTCACTCCGTCTCCAAGAGCGTCGTGCGCCTGTCGGTGCCGACGACGTTCCTGAAGTCCTGGATCAACAATCGCTATCTCGATCTCATCACCAGCCTGTTCCAGCAGGAAGACGCCGAAATCCTCAAGGTCGAGATCCTGGTGCGCACCGCGACCCGCGGCGTCCGCACCGGCCTTGCCGAGGATGCGGCCGTCGTCGAGCCTGCCGCGCCGCAGGCCCAGCCGCGCCGTCCGGCAAGCGGCCCGCAGCCCGTCGCCAGCGCCGCGGTGTCGGTCGCCGCAGCCGCCCAGCCGCGCGCGCAGCAGCATTCCGCCCCGCTCTTCGGCTCGCCGCTCGACCAGCGCTACACGTTCGACGCCTTCGTCGAGGGCACTTCGAACCGCGTCGCCCTTGCCGCTGCCCGCACGATTGCGGAAGCCGGCGCCGGCGCCGTGCGCTTCAACCCGCTCTTCGTCCATTCCAGCGTCGGCCTCGGCAAGACGCATCTTCTGCAGGCGATCGCGCTCGGTGCGCTGGCCAGCGCCCGCAATCCGCGCGACGTCTATCTGACGGCCGAATACTTCATGTGGCGTTTCGCAACCGCGATCCGCGACAATGATGCGCTGACCCTGAAGGAGTCGCTGCGCAACATCGACCTCCTGATCATCGACGACATGCAGTTCCTGCAGGGCAATTCGATCCAGAACGAGTTCTGCCACCTGCTCAACATGCTGCTGGATTCGGCCAAGCAGGTCGTGGTCGCCGCCGATCGCGCGCCCTGGGAGCTGGAATCGCTCGATCCGCGGGTGCGCTCGCGCCTGCAGGGCGGTGTCGCCATCGAAATGGAAGCGCCGGACTACGAAATGCGCCTCGAAATCCTCAAGCGCCGCCTTGCCGCCGCGCAGCAGGAGGACGGCTCGCTCGACATTCCCGTCGAGATCCTGAGCCATGTCGCGCGCAACATCACGGCGAGCGGCCGCGAACTCGAAGGCGCCTTCAACCAGCTGCTCTTCCGCCGTTCCTTCGAGCCGAACCTCACCATCGAGCGCGTCGACGAACTGCTCGGGCATCTCGTCGCCGCCGGCGAGCCGCGCCGGGTGCGCATCGAGGACATCCAGCGCGTGGTGGCGAAGCACTACAACGTCTCGCGCCAGGAACTGGTCTCGAACCGCCGCACGCGCGTCATCGTCAAGCCGCGCCAGATCGCCATGTATCTGTCGAAGACGCTGACGCCGCGCTCCTTCCCGGAGATCGGCCGCCGCTTCGGCGGACGCGATCACACGACCGTGCTGCACGCCGTGCGCAAGATCGAGGAACTGATCTCGGGCGACACCAAGCTCAGCCACGAGATCGAGCTTTTGAAGCGGCTGATCAACGAGTAGGAATTGGGCAGTAGGAATTAGGCAATAGGGCATGGACGGCCTCGCCGTCTTTGGATTTGTCCCTACTGCCTACTGCCTACTGCCTACTGCCTATGCGCCAAGCGCGTCAGCAGGCGAGATCCGCGACCACCGCATCGAGGATCAGCATGCCGGCCGGCGTGCAGCGCAGGCGGGAATTGCCGAGCCGCTCGATGAAGCCGTGCTCGATGAGGAACTGTTCGCGGTCGGGGTCCGGGTCGCGGCCCGAAAGGCTCTGCCAGCGGGCGAGATCGACACCTTCCTTCAGGCGCAGGCCCATCAGCAGAAGTTCGTCCGCCTGGGCCTCGCGCTCCAGCAGTTCCTGGTCGACCATGCCGTGGCCTTCCGCCTCGACAAGCTCCAGCCAGCCCTCCGGCTTGCGCTCCGTGGCGGTGGCGATCTTCGCGCCGCCCGTCGTCAGGCGGCCATGCGCGCCGGGGCCGATGCCGACATAGTCGCCATAGCGCCAATAGGTGAGGTTGTGGCGGCTCTCCGAGCCGGGGCGGGCATGGTTGGAGACCTCGTAGGCCGGCATGCCCTCGCGCTCGGTGATCTCCTGCGTCGCCTCGTAGAGCACGGCGGACTGCTCGCCGTCCGGCACGACCAGCTTGCCGGCCTTGTGCAGGCCGTAGAAGGGCGTGCCCTCCTCGATGGTGAGCTGGTAGAGCGAGAGATGGTCGACGGCGTAGGAGACGGCCTCCTTCAGCTCGCGGTCCCAGTCCTCGACGGTCTGGTTCGGGCGGGCATAGATGAGGTCGAAGGACATGCGCGGGAAGATGTCGCGCGCCAGCCGGATCGCCTTCAGCGCATCGGCAACGTCGTGCAGCCGGCCGAGGAACTTCAGGTCCCTGTCGTTGAGCGCCTGCACGCCGAGCGAGACGCGGTTGACCCCGGCGGCGCGATAGCCGCGGAACCGCTCGGCCTCGACGCTGGAGGGGTTCGCCTCCAGGGTGATCTCGATGCCGTCGGGCACATGCCAGTGGCGGGCGATGCCGTTCAGGATCGCATCCACCGTCTCCGGCGCCATCAGCGAGGGCGTGCCGCCGCCCATGAAGATGCTGGTGACGGTGCGCGAGCCGGTGAGGCGACGCATGGTCGCCATTTCCTTCAGAAACGCCTGCACGAAGCGCGGCTGGTCGACCGGCTGGTGGCGCACATGGCTGTTGAAGTCGCAATAGGGGCACTTGGCGGCACAGAAGGGCCAGTGGACATAGACGCCGAAGCCGGGCTCGGACATGTCCGCTCCCGGGCTTTGCCGGATGTCGAGGGGCACCGCCGTCATCCCGCCTCAGGCCGTCAGGCAGGTTTCGACGAAGCGCTTGAAGGCGCGGGCGCGGTGCGACAACGCGGCTGCGTCGCCAGGCTTCCAGCCGTGCTTTTCTTCTGCGCTCATCTCGCCGAAGGTTGCCGCGTAGCCTTCCGGCTGGAAGACCGGATCGTAGCCGAACCCCTGCGTGCCGCGCGGCGGCCAGACGACCTGGCCTTCGACCTCGCCGCGGAAGAGTTCGGTATGGCCGTCCGGCCAGGCAAGGCAGAGCACGGAGACGAAGCGCGCGGTGCGGTCCTTCGCCTCAGTGGCGCCTTTGTCGGCAAGCGCCTTCTCCACCTTCTCCATGGCCATGGCGAAATCGCGCGTGCCGTCTTCCCTTTCCGCCCAGTTCGCCGTGTAGACGCCCGGCGCGCCGTCGAGCGCGTCGATGACGAGGCCGGAATCGTCCGAAAGGGCGGGAAGGCCAGAAGCCTTCGCCGAGGCGAGCGCCTTGATCGTCGCGTTCTCCTCGAAGGTGGTGCCCGTCTCGTCCGGCTCCTCGAACTTCAGTTCGGCGGCGGATTTGGCGGAAAAGCCGAAGGGGCCGATCAGGTCCTCGATCTCGCGGATCTTCCCGGCATTGTGGCTGGCGACGACGATCGTCTTGGTGTCGAGCTTGCGCATAAGGATCCTAAGCGATGTTCCAGAGACCGGGCTCGGCACATTCGAGGCTGTTGCCGGCGGGGTCGCGGAAGTAGATGGAGCGGGCGCCGTTCGGCCAACAGAAATCCGCTTCGATGGTGATGCCGGCTTCTACGAGCTTTTCCACCCAGAAATCAAGGTCCGCGCGAGGAACGCGGAAACAGGCATGGCCAGCGCCTCTCGCGCCGTGCACCGGCACGGGAAAGGCGCCGGGCGGCGGTGGATGCACGGTCTCGGCCGGATTGAAGATCAGGAGCACGCCGGCGCCGCAGCGGAAGAAGACGTGGCGATCGGCCTGCCGCGTGATCTTCTCCAGCCCCAGCAGTCCGCCGTAGAAGGCTTCCGCCGCGTCGAGGTCGTCCGCATAGAGCGCGGTTTCGAGGATCCCTTCGATCGCGGCGGCCATGGCAAATCCTGTCTCAGGCGATCGCCTGCTTCTGCATGCCGACCAGATCGGCAATGCCGTTGCGGGCCAGCGCCATCAGGCTGGAGAATTCCTCCTCCGTGAACGGCTTGCCCTCGGCCGTGCCCTGGATCTCGACGATGCCGCCCGAACCGGTCATGACGAAGTTGGCGTCGGTCTCGGCGGCGGAGTCCTCGAGATAGTCGAGGTCGATGACCGACTGGGCGGCGAAGATGCCGCAGGAGATCGCGGCGACATGGTCCTTCAGGACCTTCTCGACCTTGATCATGTTGCGCGCTTCCATCCACTTCAGGCAGTCGTGGAGCGCGATCCAGGCGCCGGTGATCGAGGCCGTGCGGGTGCCGCCATCGGCCTGGATGACATCGCAATCGACCGTGATCTGGCGTTCGGAGAGCGACTCGAGGCTGACGACA
>CAMLOC010000353.1 GCA_946481465.1 uncultured Shinella sp.
CGATCAGCCCGAGGATGATCAGCATGCCGATGACGGCGAGCCGGTTGGCGGCAAACCGTCCCCAGGTGACATAGGCGCGGCCGAGCCGGGCCTGCAGGCGCGATTGCGGCCGGTCGGTCAGAAGCCATTCGCGGCGGGTCATGGCGGTCTCGTTCATCGTGTCCTCGTCCGCGGGTCGAGCATGCGGTAGAGCACGTCGGATAACAGGTTAATGGTGATGAAGACGGAACCGATGACGATGGTGCCGCCGAGAACCGCGTTCATGTCGGCATTCTGCAATGAATTGGTGATGTAGAGGCCGAGGCCCGGCCACGCGAAGACGGTCTCCGTCAGCACCGAGCCCTCCAGCAGGCCGGCATAGGAGAGCGCGATCACCGTGACGAGCGGCACGGCCGCATTGCGCAGCGCATGGCCCCAGATGATGCGGGTTTCCGACAGGCCCTTGGCACGCGCCGCGACGATGTACTCCTGGCCGAGTTCGTTCAGCATGAAGGACCGCGTCATGCGGCTGATATAGGCGAGCGAGAAATAGCCGAGCAGCGAGCCCGGCAGCACGATATGCGAGACGATGTCGCGGAAGGCCGCCCAGTCGCGGTTGAGGATCGCGTCGAGCAGGAAGAAGCCGGTGATCGGCGTGAAGGTATATTCGAACACGACGTCGATGCGGCCGGGACCGGAGGTCCAGCCGAGGCGGGCATAGAACACCAGGAGGGCGAGGAGGCCGAGCCAGAAGATCGGCACCGAATAGCCGACGAGGCCGACGATGCGCACGATCTGGTCGGCAAGGCTACCGCGCCGCACGGCCGCCAGAACGCCGAGCGGAATGCCGAAGGCGGCGCCGATGACCGTGCCGACGGTGGCAAGCTCCATGGTCGCGGGGAAGACGCGGCGGATATCGGTCATCACCGGGTTGGTGGTGAGCACCGAGGTGCCGAAATCGCCCTGCAGCACGCCTTTCACATAGAGGAAGAACTGCTGGTAATAGGGCAGGTTGAAGCCCATTTCCTGCCGCACGCGCTCGACGACATGGGACGGCGCCCGGTCGCCGACGATCGCCAGAACCGGATCGATCGGCACGACGCGGCCGATGAAGAAGGTGACGGCGAGAAGGCCGAGATAGGTGGTGGCGACGACCACGACGAAGCCGGCGACCGACTTGAGGATCGCGAAGGCGCGCCGGTTGGCGCGCCTTGCCGGCATTTGTCTTTCAGCAGTGCTCAAGGAACCGATCCTTCCGGGTCATTCCTTGGACACGGTGGCGAGGAAGTTCGTGTCCATGGTCGGACCGAGCTTGTAGTTCTTCACCGCGCCGCGCACGCCCGCCACTTCCGTCTGCTGGAAGATCATGACGAAGGGGCTCGTATCCAGCGCCTGCTGCTGCAGCTTCTTGTACATCTCGGCGCGCTTGTCGTTGTCACGCTCCAGAAGCGCCGCCTTGACCTCTTCGGTCAGTTCCGGAATGTCCCAGGCATTGCGCCAGGCCAGCGTCTTGAGCGAGGCCTCGTCGCCATTGTCCGGGTTCGAGGTGAAGGCTTCCGCGTTCGAGTTCGGATCCCAGTAGTCCATGCCCCACTGGCCGATATACATGTCGTGGTTGCGGGCACGGTACTTGGTCAGCGTCTGCTTACCATCGCCGGGGATGATCTCGACCTTCACGCCGGCCTGGCCGGCGGTCTGCTGGAAGGATTCGGCGATCCCCGTCACGGGCTGCGTGTTGCGCACGTCGAAGGTGACGGAGAAGCCGTCCTTCAGGCCGGCCTTCTCCAGGAGTTCCTTCGCCTTTGCGACGTCGAACGTGTAGGGGCTCGCATCGAGTGCGCCGAGCACGCCCTTGGCCTGGTAGGTCTGGCGGATCTCGCCGATGCCCTTGATCAGCGTTGCGCCGATCGCATCGTAGTCGACGAGGTACTTGAACGCTTCGCGCACTTCCGGCTTGGCAAGGTTCTCGTTCTTCTGGTTGAGGCTGATGTAATAGACCGTACCCTTCGGCGCGCTGGTGGTGGTCAGGTCGCCGTTCTTCGACACGGCTTCGAAATCGCCCGGTTCGAGATTGCGCGCGACGTCGATGTCGCCGGCCTCCAGCATCAGGCGCTGGGTCGCGCTTTCCTTGACATGGCGGTAGATGACGCGGGTGAGCGCCGGCTTGTCACCATAATAGTTGTCGTTGCGCTCCATCACGAGGATTTCGTTGGCGCGCCAGTCGCGGATCTTGAACGGGCCGGAGCCGGCATAGTTGGTCTTCATCCACGCATAGCCGAAATCGGTGTCGTACTTGTATTCGTCGCTCGGCGTCCTGGCTTCGGCATGCTCCATGACGAGCTTCTTGTCGAGCACGGCACCCACGGTCGCGGTGAGGCAGTTGAGCACGAAGCTCGGCGCATAGGCCTTGTCGACGGTGAATACGAACGTGCCCTCGTCCACGGCCTTCGCCTTTTCGGTGACATTGTCGCCGTTGAGGCCGAACTGGGTGAGGATGAAGGCCGGGCTCTTGTCGAGCTTGACGACGCGCTCGAACGACCAGGCGACGTCCTCGGCGGTGACCGGGTTGCCGGAGGCGAACTTGATGCCCGGCTTCAGCTTGAACGTATAGGTCAGGCCGTCCTCGGAGACTTCCCAGCTCTCGGCGATGCCGCCCTTGACCTTCGTCGTGTCGGCGACGTCGAGGCGCACCAGCATGTCATAGCCGTTGCCGAGGAATTCGGCCGGGCTGAGCTCGAAGGATTCGGCCGGGTCGAGCGTGATCGTGTCGTCGATCGCCCAGGCCTGCACCAGCGTGTCGGCCGGCGTCTCAGCAAAGGCCGGCGCCATGCCGCCGGAGACAAGCAACAACGAAAAGGCCACGCCGGCAAGCAGCGGACGAACGCGTACGGTGATGTTTTCCCTGTTCATTCCAGTTCCCCGTTTTCCACGATGTTTCCTCGGCGCCTCATGCACGCGCGTGCACCCGATGCCATTTTTAAAATTCAATCACGATATCGACCGCAAAGACAATCCCCATTCGGGACCATACAGGGGAAATCATTCCGCGCATGCCCGCGACGGGATGGCCCGTTCCGGCACAGTCGGTAATCGGTCGTTTACCCTTCGCGGAGTCGGACGGGACATACAATCAACGGTAGGTAGGCCCCTGCGAATGGCTGGGTAAACGTGGCCCCGCTCCATGAGGGAGCCGATTCGAGGTGCCATTTCATGCCCATGCAGACCCTTCATCGTCTGGCCAACGACCCGACACCCGCCCAGCGTCTCGCCCGCGCCATCAAGGATATAGACAGCAGGCTGGACTGGGGCCGCCGACACAACCAGCCCGTTCCGCTCAACGCCTATCGCGCCCGGCGCATCCTGCACGAAGCGCTCGCCCGTTGCCGCGAGCGCAGCGGCGTCCTCCCGCCGGTTCGCTGACGGGAGACACTGCGCGAGCGGATGCGATCCCCAAGCCGCACCGGTCGCGCAGGGACCCGGTCGAGCGACACGAGGCGCTCCCGGGTCGTTCTTTTGCAAGGTCACGGCCGCAAGGCGCGACCTGCCGACCCTCCCGGCCCGGCTCGCCTTTCTGAGGTTTCGCGATGGAGCCGGATCGGCTAGAAGGGGCTGCAAGAAGGAGAGACGGATGGCGAACCCACCCGACATGACGAAACATCGCGGCTTCCCCTCCGGCATGCCGGGCACGGGCGTCCAGTTCACCATCAGGCGCGCCAACCCGCGGGGCGTGACGCCGATCAAGGCCCTGCCCCGGCGGGCACGGCCGGGCACGGCCGAGCACCGCATCGACGCCGCCTTCCTGCATGCGCTCTGGCATCATTTCGGCGCAGAGCCCTTCGAGCGCGGCAATCTCGACGCCGCTCGGCTCAACCTTCTCTTCGGCCGCGAGGTCCTGCCCGCCGGGAAGGATTTCGACCCGCTCTCCTACGAGGCCCTGCTCGTCATCAACGAGAAGGCCGCCCGCCAGACCTTCCCGGAATCCTTCGACGACGTCTTCGAAGTCTGACCTCGCCGGGGGCTTGCGCCGCCCCGGCCCGGCGTGAAGACTGGAAGCATCGGAACGGGCGCCCGGGGAGGGCATCGATGAAGGTCGTCGAAGCGTCGATCGGTAAATTGCGCGAAGCGCTCCGGGCGGGCGAGACGACGAGCGTCGGGCTGGTCGCGGCCTATCTCAACCGGATCGCCTGTTACGACCGACACGGCATCGCACTCAACGCCGTGCCCGTGCTCAATCCCGACATGTTCCGCGAGGCGCGCGCCTCGGATCTGCGCCGCGCACGCGGCGAAAGCCTCGGTCCGCTCGACGGCATCCCCTATACCGCCAAGGACAGCTACAAGGTCAAAGGGCTGAGCGTCGCGGCCGGTTCGCCCGCCTTCGCCGACCTGATCGCGACCGACGACGCCTTCGCGATCGCCCGCCTGCGCGCGGCGGGGGCCGTGCTGATCGGGCTCACCAACATGCCGCCGATGGCCAATGGCGGCATGCAGCGCGGCGTCTACGGGCGCGCGGAATCGCCCTACAACGAGAACTGGCTGACGGCCGCCTTCGGCTCCGGCTCCTCGAACGGCTCCGGCACGGCGACCGCCGCAAGCTTCGCCGCCTTTGGGCTCGGCGAGGAGACCTGGTCGAGCGGGCGCGCACCCGCCGCCAACAACGGGCTGTGCGCCTATACGCCGAGCCGCGGCGTCATCTCCGTGCGCGGCAACTGGCCGCTCGTGCCGACCATGGATGTGGTGGTGCCGCACAGCCGCTCGATGGCGGACATGCTGGAACTGCTCGACATCATCGTCGCCGACGACCCGGAAAGCCGCGGCGATCTCTGGCGCAGCCAGACCTGGGTGCAAATCCCGAAAGCCTCCGATGTCCGCCCTTCCTCCTATG
>CAMLOC010000354.1 GCA_946481465.1 uncultured Shinella sp.
CTCTACCGCAACGCGGGCGAAGTGATGGCCTCGCCGGAGGAGCGCTCGCGCATCTCGCATTTCATCTTCCATCCCTTCAACGATCTTGCGAATGACGCTAGGGACCAGAACCGTGACAGGGTCATTTCCGAACCCGGCGCAGATTACCTTCATCTGTCGTTCGTACTGGTCGGCTGTCCCAGCCTTTCTGGGGAATGCCTTCGACACGCGGAACAGATCGGCGACAGCTTGGACGGTCATCTCGCTCGGAGCCGCAGACAGCCCCTGCACCTCGCGTAGCTTTACCCAGAACTCCGGCAGTGTCGGATCGTTGGGAAGCGCCGTGCGCTCACCTTCATGCGCGGTTCCGCGGCCAGGGTGCCAATAAAAATACTCCCTGCCGCGCGACACGACGCGATGAACGCCTTTAGGCAGCTCGACCACGCCTGCTATCCTTCGACGCTTCAATGGCACGTTTCACCCCCTCGGAAATTTGCGAGGTCGAATCGTCAGACGAGCCAGCCAGAGAGGCAAGGGCCATGTCGACGGTTTCCCAGCGCCAGCGCACACAGCCAGCCGACAGCCTGATCGGCTGAGGGATGACGCCGCGGCGGACCATCTCGTCTACCGTGCTCTCGCTAACGCAAAGTTCAGCAGCCAGGACGGACTTTGACAGGTAGGACGGCGGTCGAATGTCGCTCATCGCCGCACCACCGATCCGTCCATCTTTTTCTTGAACGGGCTGTCTTTCGAGCAGGCGAAGCGGGACTTGGGGCGGATGCCTCGATGCGCCAGAGCGAGCTTGCGCACGAACGCCTTCTCAGCAACATCCGCCGCCGTCTTAGCCCGGTGCTTGTCACGCAGTGCCGGTGCGAGGTTGCTTTCGCGATGTTCGCCTCCGTTCACAAGTGCGACGACGTGATCCAAATCCCACGGCTCACCGGCGGCAATCTTCCTGCCCGATATGTGGCACCGGCCGCCGTGGCGCTCGAATATCCGCAGACGCACGCGCGGGGGCACCTTGGCGTCAGGGCTCGATCCGATCCACTCCTCGACATGGCGGCCGGTCATGCGCGCTTCCTCAGGAATCCGCCCTTCCACTCCGAAGGGCCCCCGAGATAGGTGACGATGCACTGCATGTGCGGGCACCAGACGGCGTAGTATTTCTGTCCGTCGTCCTCGATCTCATGCAATTCACGCCGCTCCGCGCCATAGCCGAGAATTTCCGTGTCGAAATTCCAGATAGCCAGCTCGTGCGCGGTGATCAGCATGTCCGATGCCTCGACGCCGACGCGCTCAGATATCCTCCGCTTGGCATGCTCTCGGGCCATCTGAGCGTGATAATTACCGAAGCGGTCGCTCATCGCCGCCCCCTCGACTGCGCGTAGTATTCGGCTTCCAGAGCCTTCCAGCGGTCGCCGGCCAATGCGCCTTCGGTGATCTCAGCGCGGCTCTTGACGTTGCAATGCAGCCGAACGAACCGGGCCGCATCATCCGCCGATGTGCACGACGCGCCGCGAGCGCGAAGGAATGACCAGAACTCGAGTTCGTTGCAGCGCATGGCGGCCTGCTGCGCGAGCGGAAGATCCATGAAGGGAGTGCGCTGCTTCGTCGGCTCCGCCTTCGGCTGTTCGGCCAGCCGCGCCACCGCCACCGGGATCGGATTGCCGGAGCCCGGATATCCGAATGTCGAGAAGACCGAAGCCGCCTGCTCGGCAGGAACCTCGATGATCATCTGGAGCACCTTGCGGCCTTGAACGTGGCGGAAGGTGCTGAAGTCGCCGGAGATGATGGCTGCTGCGGTCATGTCTTGTCTCTCATTGGGCACCGCCGGCCCCGTGACCGGGGAGGGCTTAGTCGAGGCCAGCGGCGATCCGTTCGGTCATCGAACGGAAGAGAAATTGGGCTTCGTCAGAACGGGATATCGTCGTCGGGGTGACCGCCGCCGTAGTCGGCGTGATAGTCATCGGACGGCGGGGCCTGCCGCTGGAGGGACTGATACTCCGGGCTCGCCTTGATGATGTTCTGCAAGCTCTCGCTTAGCTTCCCGAACGCATCACGGTCGAAAGAGTCAGGTTCGAGCGAGAGATAGATGCGCTCGTTGATCTGTTCTCCGGCAGCCATCCCCTTCGGCAGTTTCATGATGCCAGACAGGTTCGCGTAGAGCTTTCCGCCCTTCTCGTTGTGAATGACCGAGATCAGGCAGCCGACGCCGATCAGGCGGCGAACATCGAAACCTCCCGGGCCGAAATCGCTGTCAACGAAAGGTACGCCGCGCCAGCTCTCCAGCGTTTTTCGGAGCGTCGCCTTCTCATGCATAGACCACGTATAGCGGTTGGAAATCGTGAAGGGACGGCCGTCCTCCATGCGGATATCGGCGTCAGTGATCTCCCATGAGATCATGACCTTGCGAGCACTCTTGCGTTCGCCCTGGTACTCGGAAACCTGCGTACCGAGATCGATGAATCGGTAGCAAACAGCCGGATGGGTGCCCGGCGGCGGCGGAGTGAAGGAGCCGCCTTCAGATGGGGTCGGAAGATGCATCTTGTCTCTCCTTGGGTGGCATCCTGCGGGGCGTCCAATCGGGGCAATCGCCTTCCAGATTGATGCGCCGGCATTCGTGGTATGGAGGATCAGGCCTCCAGTCGGGATCTACGAAGCCGCCGAACGGCTCTGCCGGATGCGCCATGCACCGCCAGCGATAGGGGGAGTGACCCCGCGTATCGGGGTGCACTAGGTCGCAGTCTCGGCAGAGGGTGGTCATTTGCCGAGGGCTTTGGTGAGGGCGGCGCGGATGCCTCGCCAGACATCAAGCGTTTCGTCGGTCAGCGTAGCGAGGCCACCCATGGTTGACGGGTCGCCATCCGGTCCAGCCGGGTGGCTCTCGGTCCAGAATTCATCCATCCGCTTCAGCGCCTCGAACATCTCAGGCGCGGCCTCAGCGAGCGTTGTGTTCGCCTTAGCTGTACGAAGCGCCCTGTCAGACCCGGCCATCAGGCAATTCAATTCACGGAAACTGACCCGATCTCCGCCGGCGCCGCAAAGCTCGTTGAGGTAATTGCGCGTCCAAGGCCCCGGCGTAAACTTCGTCTCGGTCATGACCCTTACTCCGCAGCCTGCATCAGGACGGGCTTGCGATCCGGGGCGGCGGCGCACCGAAGCGCCCTCGCCGTGATCTCCAGTTCGGCCGCCAGCTCGTCGATCTTCTTGCGGTCGGCTTCGGTAAGGACCGTTTGCCGAGCGGCGCAGATCAGGTAGTTGGCTGCGCTCGATGCGGTCCAGATCGGCTGATGAGCCATTGCCAGAGCAGTCGCGAAGCCGCCGGCCTGATAGTCGCTCATGTAGTTGCTCATGACGCTTTCCTTTCGGCAGCCAGCGCGGCATGAACGATCGCGCGGCGTGTCTGGTGGATGTGTCGGGTAGGCTTGTGCTGACGGCGGGCCTCAGCTTCGGCTTTCCGAAGGGAGGCAAGCTCAGGCGTGCGGCGCTCGACCTTGCTGGCGTGACGCCAGCCGATCCAGGCGCGAAGAGCCTTGCGGACGAGACGGGCGATCATTGGCCGTCCGCCTGTCGAAAGCGTTGATCGCGCTTTGTCTCGACCTCGGGGGTGTCGTCAGACGGACCCTCGAACTGGATCGGGATCGGGTAGAGCACCCGTCCGTAGAACCATGTCAGGCCGCAGATCATGGCGACGGCCGCGACGGCATAGGGCGCGTATTCCATCAAACCCTCCCGAACACGATGAAGAAGAGGAATGTCAGGCTATCTGTGCCGGCCATGTAGAGGCCGAAGCCAACGACGCCTGCGAGGGTGCGAAGAGCGCGGGGCATCACTCGCCTCCGGCCTTGGAGCGTTCGGCAGCCAGCGTGCGACGCTCGACATATGGCAGGGCGTTTTCGCAGGCCGCGCACAGCGGTCTCGTGGCAAACTGATCGCGAAGCTTTACCGCTGCCTTCTGAGCGTCGCGGATCACGTCAGACGGACGCTTGAGGGAGCCGTCGTCGTTCTTGTTGAACGGGTTGACCGTGTGCTCCACAGTGAAGGCGCGGAGCCGCTTCGGCTTGCCGCAAGAGGGGCAGTCGAAGCGATGTTCGGCCCGCCCTTTGTAAGCAGCGAAGGTATAGGTCGCCATCACGCCGCTCCCCTCATCTGGTGGTACTCATGGCACCCGCGGTCATCCGCTCGGCTGTCGTTGCGTTCGGAAAGCTCGGCCTCATAGGCTTGGCGAACGAGGGACTTGCCGCCCTTGACCTTCGACCGAGCGAGATCGGCGGAAACCCATTCCTCGATGAGCTTGACGACCGTGCCCTGCTGGCGCTCGCCGCCAAGCCAGACATGCGTCACGGTGAAGTCGTGGCCGTCGCTCTCAAGGTCGAGCGTCACGTCGGGGCCGATGGCAAAAGCGCCGAAGTCCAGTTCGCAGTCGTTGTGGGTGAAGGCGATCATCGTCCTACCCCTCCTTGCCGAGGGCGCGGGAAAGGGCGGAGAACTGCTGCGCATACGCCTCGCGATGCTGGCGGTCGCCGTCCGGCCCGGCTTTGAAGTCCTTACGGCTTGATCGCAGCGCGTCCTTCAGCGCCTCGACCAGATCAGGCGCGGCGGCGATGAGGCGGGCGTTGGCGCGGTATTCAGCCACGCGCCAGTTCGGCGTCGCCACTACCTGCGGCCCGGCTGTTGCTGGCACCGGGGCATCATTGCCGGCGGGCGACGGCATCCGGTCGATCACATAAAGGCCGTCGTTTTGGGCGCCGACGAACCAAGGCCCCCTCGTATAAGCGCTCTCAGCCATGGGTCAGGCCCTCAGCAGTTGCATGCGGAGCGCGGCTGTCCGCACATCCGGCAGTTGGGGGAACGGGGTGGATCGCTGCGAAGCACAAGC
>CAMLOC010000355.1 GCA_946481465.1 uncultured Shinella sp.
GCTTGGTCACCGAAGCCATGCGGAAGATCGTGTCGAAAGCGACGGGGATGCCGGCCTCGCGATCGGCCAGGCCCGCGGCACGGCGATAGACCGGCTTGCCATGGCGATGCACCAGCATCACCACGCCGGTGATCTTGCCGTTTTCGAGCGCCCGGTTGATGACGCTGTCCAGACCCGCTTCCATGCTCACCCCCGAAACGATTATGCCGACCAGCTTTCGCCGGTCGGCAACAAAGTTTCAAGCCGTGATTTGAGCTTAGGCGACCGCTCGCGCCAAGGCGCAGCGCGCCCACAGCGAATGCAGCGCGCCGACGAGATGGTCGAGATCGGCATCCGAATGATAGGGCGCCGGCGTGATGCGCAGGCGCTCGGTCTTCTTCGGCACGGTCGGGTAGTTGATCGGCTGGACATAGATGCCGAAATTGTCGAGCAGCAGGTCCGAGATCCACTTGCACTTGGCCGCATCGCCCACCATCACCGGCACGATATGGCTCGGATTGGGCATGTGCGGAATGCCGTTGCGGTCGAGCAGGCTGCGCAGCTTGCGCACGCGCTCCTGGTGGGCGAAGCGCTCCACCTGGCTTTCCTTGAGGTGGCGGATGGCCGCGGCCGCGCCGGCGGCGATCGCCGGCGGCAGCGAGGTCGTGAAGATGAAGCCGGAGGCGAAGGAGCGCACGAAGTCGCACAGCGCCGCCGAGCCGGCGATATAGCCGCCCATGACGCCGAAGGCCTTGCCGAGCGTGCCCTCGATGAGGGTGAGGCGGTGCATCAGGCCGTCGCGTTCGGCAATGCCGCCGCCGCGCGGGCCGTACATGCCGACGGCGTGCACTTCGTCGAGATAGGTCATCGCGCCGTATTTGTCGGCGAGATCGCAGATCTCCTTGATGGGGGCGATGTCGCCGTCCATGGAGTAGACCGATTCGAAGGCGATCAGCTTCGGCGCCTTCGGGTCCGCGGCGGAAAGCTTGGCCTCGAGATCCTTCAGGTCGTTGTGCTTCCAGATCACCCGCTCGCATTTCGAGTGGCGGATGCCCTCGATCATCGAAGCGTGGTTGCCGGCATCGGAAAAACAGATGATGCCGGGGATCTTCGAACAGAGCGTGCCGAGCGCGGCCCAGTTGGACACGTAGCCCGAGGTGAAGAGCAGCGCGGATTCCTTGCCGTGCAGGTCGGCGAGTTCGCGCTCCAGGAGGACGTGGTAATGGTTGGTGCCGGAGATGTTGCGGGTGCCGCCAGCACCGGCGCCACAGTGGTCGATGGCGAGCTTCATCGCCTCGGTCACCTTGGGATGCTGGCCCATGCCGAGATAGTCGTTCGAGCACCAGACCGTGACGTCCTGCGGGCCGTTCGCCGTGTGGCGGGTCGCCTTGGGGAAATTGCCCTTCTGGCGTTCCAGGTCGGCGAAGACACGGTAGCGGCCTTCCTGATGCAGGCCGTCCAGTTCGTTCTTGAAGTAGGTCTCGAAGTCCATCCAGAGTCTCCTGTCCGGCGCAAACCCGGACATCATCGTCGTTGGCGGTCGTTCAATCGGCTATATCAGACGCCCTGTTCCCGCAACGTCCCGTGCTGCGGCAAATCGGCGCCACCTTTGAACCATTCCAATGTATCTTAAGCCCCCAAAGGCCATTTCCTGTTGATGCATGTCAAGTCTGCATGAAAAAAGGACGGCCTCAACCGCCCTTTTAATCGAACTGTTTCAGATTTTCGAGGGGTCAGGCGGCGGCGACGGCCCGCTTGGCCATGACTTTCACGAGATTGGCGCGGTATTCCGCGCTGCCGTGGATATCGGAAAGCAGGTCGCCGGCATCGACGGTCACGCCTGCCGCGGCATCCGCCGACCAGTCGGCGGCAAGCGCGCTTTCCAGCCCCGCATGGCGGAAGACGCCGTCGGAGCCGGCGCCCGTCACCGCCACCCGCACGCTGCCGTCGCCCGCCTTCGCCACGAAGACGCCGGCCATGGCATAGCGCGAGGCCGGGTTGGGGAACTTGGAATAACCGGCTTTTGCCGGCGCGTCGAAGGTCACCGCCACGATGATCTCGCCGTCCTCCAGCGCCGTCTCGAAGAGGCCGGTGAAGAAGTCGTCGGCGGGGATCTGCCTGGCATTGGTGATGATCGTCGCGCCCAGCGCCAGCATGGCGGAGGGGTAGTCGGCGGCCGGGTCGTTGTTGGCGATGGAGCCGCCGATCGTACCCATATGCCGCACATGCGGGTCGCCGATATGGGAGGCGAGGTGGCAGATCGCCGGGCAGGCCGCCTTCAGCTCCGCCGAGGTCGACACCTCGTAATGTGTCGTGCCGGCGCCGATGCGCACCCGGCTGCCATTGATGGAGATGCCCTTGAGATCGGCAATGTGGCGCAGGTCGACGAGGTCGGACGGCGCCGCCAGCCGCTGCTTCATGGTGGGAATCAGCGTCATGCCGCCGGAGACGTATTTCGCCTCGCCGGAAGACGATTGCAGCTTGACGGCCTCGTCGACCGAGGAGGCGCGATGGTAGTTCGTGGCGTACATGGCTTCCTCCGTCAGTTGCCGGCTGCCAGCGCCGCCCAGACCTTCTGGGGCGTCGCGGGCATGGTGAGGTCGTTGTTGCCGATGGCGTCGGTGATGGCGTTCATCAGCGCCGGCGGCGAGCCGATGGCGCCCGCCTCGCCGCAGCCCTTGATGCCGAGCGGGTTGTTCGGGCAGGGCGTCACCTGGTGGGAGACCTGGAAGGAAGGCAGGTCGTCGGCGCGCGGCATGGTATAGTCCATGTAGCTCGCCGTCAGAAGCTGGCCCGTCTCCGGATCGTAGTGCACGCCTTCGAGCAGAGCCTGGCCGATGCCCTGGGCGATGCCGCCATGCACCTGGCCCTCGACGATCATCGGGTTGATGATGTTGCCGAAATCGTCGGCGGCGACGAACTGGACGATCGTCGTCTTGCCGGTTTCCGGATCGACCTCGACCTCCGCGATGTAGCAGCCGGCCGGGAAGGTGAAGTTGGACGGGTCGTAGAAGGCGCCTTCCTTCAGGCCCGGCTCCATGCCGGAGGGCAGGTTGTGCGCGGTATAGGCGGCCAGCGCCATCTGGAACCACGGCACCGACTTGTCGGTTCCGGCGACCTTCAGCGCGCCGTTCTCGATGACGATGTCGCTCTCGTCGGCCTCCATCAGGTGGGCGGCGATCTTCCGGGCCTTCGCCTCCACCTTGTCGAGCGCCTTGACGACGGCGGACATGCCGACGGCGCCCGAGCGCGAGCCGTAGGTGCCCATGCCCATCTGCACCTTGTCGGTGTCGCCGTGCACGATGGAGACGCTGTCGATCGGCACGCCGAAGCGGTCGGCGACGAGCTGGGCGAAGGTCGTCTCATGGCCCTGGCCGTGGCTGTGCGAGCCGGTCAGCACCTCGATCGTGCCGACGGCGTTGACGCGCACCTCGGCCGATTCCCAGAGGCCGACGCCCGCGCCGAGCGAGCCGACCGCGGCCGACGGCGCGATGCCGCAGGCCTCGATATAGCAGCTCATGCCGATGCCGCGCTTCATGCCGCGGCTCGCGGCTTCCGCCTTGCGGGCCGGGAAACCGGACCAGTCGGCGGCTGCCATGGCGGCTTCCAGCGAGGCCTCGTAGTCGCCCGCGTCATAGTTCATGATGACGGGCGTCTGGTGCGGGAAGGAGCGGATGAAGTTGATGCGGCGAAGCTCCGCCGGCGAGACGCCGAGCTCGCGCGCCGCCGTCTCCATGGTGCGCTCGAGGAGGTAGGTCGCCTCCGGCCGGCCGGCGCCGCGATAGGCGTCGACGGCGACCGTATTGGTATAGACCGCGCGCACATTGGCGTGGATGGCCGGGAAATTGTACTGGCCGGAAAGCAGCGTGGCATAAAGATAGGTCGGCACGGCCGAGGAGAAGAGCGACATGTAGGCGCCGAAATTGGCGATCGTGTCGACCTTCAGGGCCGTGACGCGGTTGTTTGCGTCGAAGGCCATCTTGACGGTCGAGACGTGGTCGCGCCCGTGCGCGTCCGTCAGGAAGGCCTCGGTGCGGTCGCTCGTCCATTTCACCGGCACGCCCGAGCGCTTGGAGGCCCACAGACAGACGATCTCCTCCGGGTAGATGTAGATCTTCGAGCCGAAGCCGCCGCCGACGTCGGGCGCGATGACGCGCAGCTTGTTTTCCGGCGCCACATTGTAGAAGGCGCTCATGACGAGGCGCGCGACATGCGGGTTCTGGCTCGTCGTGTAGCAGGTGTAGTGGTCCTCGGCCGAATCGTAGATGCCGAGTGCGGCGCGCGGCTCCATCGGGTTCGGCGCGAGCCGGTTGTTGACGATCTTCATCTCCGTGACATGGGCGGCCGCGGCGATGGCGGCGTCGGTCGCGGCGCCGTCGCCGATCTCCCAGTCATAGATGAGGTTGCCGGGCGCTTCCGGGTGAAGCTGCGGCTGGCCGGCTTCCAGCGCCTTCACCGCGTCGGTCACGGCGGGCAGCACCTCGTAGTCGACCACCACGGCCTCGGCCGCGTCGCGTGCCTCGCCCACGCTGTCGGCGACAACCACCGCGACGGCATCGCCGACATAGCGCACCGTCTCGTGCGCGAGCGGCCGCCAGGCGCCCATCTTCATCGGCGTGCCGTCCTTGGAATGGATCATCCAGCCGCAGATCAGGTTGCCGATCCCGTCGTCGAGCATCTGCTTGCCGTTGAGCACGCCGATCACGCCCGGCATCCCTTCCGCAGCCGAACTGTCGATGCCCCTGATCCGCGCATGCGCATGCGGGGAGCGCACGAATGCCGCATACTTCATGCCCGGAACGACCATGTCGTCCGTGTACCGGCCCTTGCCGGTCAGAAACCGCTTGTCTTCCTTGCGCGCCACGCGTGCG
>CAMLOC010000356.1 GCA_946481465.1 uncultured Shinella sp.
CGAGCGCGAAATGGCCGCCGACAACAAGCTGCTCGGCCAGTTCGACCTCGTCGGCATTCCGCCGGCCCCGCGCGGCATGCCGCAGATCGAGGTCACCTTCGACATCGACGCCAACGGCATCGTGCAGGTCTCGGCCAAGGACAAGGGCACCGGCAAGGAGCACCAGATCCGCATCCAGGCTTCCGGCGGTCTCTCCGACGCCGACATCGAGAAGATGGTCAAGGATGCCGAAGCCAATGCCGAGGCCGACAAGAAGCGCCGTGAGGGTGTCGAGGCGAAGAACCAGGCCGAAAGCCTGATCCATTCCTCGGAGAAGTCGCTGAAGGAATACGGCGACAAGGTCACCGAAGCGGACCGCAAGGCCATCGAGGACGCGATTGCCGACCTCAAGACCGCCGTCGAAGCCTCCGAGCCCGACGCGGACGACATCAAGGCCAAGACCAACACGCTCATGGAAGTGTCCATGAAGCTCGGTCAGGCGATCTACGAGGCCCAGCAGGCCGAAGAGAACGCCTCCTCCGGCGAAGCCGGCGACAATGTCGTCGATGCGGACTACGAGGAAGTCAAGGACGACGACGACCGCAAGAAGTCGGCCTGAGGCGCCTGAATTGCCGGCTGCGCGAAAGCGCGCGGCCGGCGCAGTGGATAGCGAAAAGGCGGAAGTCAGCGCGAAGGGAAAAAGACAAGATGATCACTCCCGTTCACCGCGGCGACGATGTCTTGGCTTCTCCTTCGCTCCGGCTTCCGCCTTTTCGCATGCGTGCTTTCCAGGCGCAGGCCAAGGCAAGCTTCCAGGTCCATAACAAGAAGACCGTTCCAACGAAACGGACGTGAACCCGAATGGCAAAAGCTGATTTTTACGAGACGCTGGGTGTCTCCAAGACCGCCGACGAGAAGGAGCTGAAGAGCGCCTTCCGCAAGATGGCGATGAAGTATCATCCCGACAAGAATCCGGGCGATGCTTCCGCCGAGCAGAAGTTCAAGGACGTCAACGAGGCGTACGAGACGCTCAAGGACCCGCAGAAGCGCGCGGCCTATGACCGTTACGGCCATGCGGCCTTCGAGCAGGGCGGCATGGGCGGCGGCGGTTTCGGCGGCGGCGGCTTCCAGGGCGGCGGTTTCTCCGACATCTTCGAGGACATCTTCGGCGAGATGATGGGCGGCGGGCGCCAGCGGCGCTCCTCCGGCGGGCGCGAGCGCGGCGGGGACCTGCGCTACAACATGGAAATCTCGCTGGAAGAGGCCTATAGCGGCAAGACCGCGCAGATCCGCGTGCCGACGTCGATCACCTGCGACGTCTGTACCGGCACCGGCGCCAAGCCCGGCACCAGCCCGAAGACCTGCGCCACCTGCCAGGGCTCCGGCCGCGTGCGCGCCGCTCAAGGCTTCTTCTCGGTCGAGCGCACCTGCCCGACCTGCCACGGCCGCGGCCAGACGATCAGCGACCCCTGCACCAAGTGCCACGGCCATGGCCGCGTTACGGAAGAGCGCTCGCTGTCGGTCAACATTCCGGCCGGCATCGAGGACGGCACGCGCATCCGGCTTTCCGGCGAAGGCGAGGCGGGCGTGCGCGGGGGCCCGGCGGGCGACCTCTATATCTTCCTGTCGGTCAAGCCGCATGAATTCTACCAGCGCGACGGGGCGGACCTCTACTGCACCGTGCCGATCTCGATGACCACGGCGGCGCTCGGCGGCACGTTCGACGTGGCGACGCTGGATGCCACGAAGTCGCGCGTCTCGGTGCCGGAAGGCACCCAGGCCGGCCGGCAGTTCCGCCTGAAGGGCAAGGGCATGCCGGTGCTGCGCTCCACGCAGGTCGGCGATCTCTACATCCAGATCCAGATCGAGACCCCGCAGAAGCTGACCAAGCGCCAGCGCGAGCTTCTCAAGGAATTCGAGGAGATCTCCTCGAAGGACAACAATCCGGAATCCTCGGGCTTCTTCGCGCGGATGAAGGAATTCTTCGAAGGCTGACCGCCTTTCGCCGGACAACGGAAAGCCGGGGTGGAGACACCCCGGCTTTTTCGTGCGGTTCTGCCGCCCGATCCTTCAGCCGGCGGCCCGCAGCAGCGTCAGGCGGCCGTCGCCGTCGCGCTGCACCGTCACGCCCTCATAGCTTTCCAGCGTCGGATGCCCGGTCTCGATCGGGTGGTGGTGCGTCGCCGTCATCACCGCGACATGGGCGCCCGCACCCTCGCCGGCGAGAATGCCCGCCGGCACGTCCTCGAAGACCAGGCAATCGGCCGGATCGAAGCCGAGGCGTTCGGCGCCGAGCTTGTAGCCGTCCGGCGCCGGCTTGCCGCGCGTCACGTCGTCCGCCGTCACGATGACGGCTGGCAGCGGAATGCCGGCGGCGGCGAGGCGGCGATGGGCGAGCGCCACCGGCGCCGAGGTGACGATGCCCCAGCGGCCGGCCGGCAGGGCGGAGAGGAAGGCTATCGCGCCGGGGATCGGCACCACGCCGTCGACATCCTCGATCTCCTCGCGTTCCACCTCTTTCGCCTCGGCGACGGGATCGACGCCCGGCAGGCCGAGCCGCGTGATCGTGTCGATGCCGCGCACGCCGTGCATGGTCGGCAGGAAGGTCGCCACATCCAGCCCGTGCTTCAGCGCCCAGCGCGTCCAGACGCGTTCGGTCGCCGGAATGGAATTGATGATCGTGCCGTCCATGTCGAAGAGGAAGGCGGAGAACGAACGGTCGAAGACGGGGCGGGACGAGGACAAGGCGGAGGACCTGCTGGCTGGGAGGGGAGGGCAAGGCGGGCGGTCCTTCCGCTTATCGCCTCCTGTCCGCGCAGGCAACCACCTGTGGCACTCTCCGGCTTTCTGCTGTTGCCCGATCCTTGCGAATACTCTAGCTCTCACCCCATGCCGCACAAGGTTTCCCTCTCCCGCCTCAAGCTCACGGATTTCCGCAACTATGCGGGCCTGTCGCTGCCGCTCGACGGGCGGCATGTCGTGCTGACGGGGCAGAACGGCGCCGGCAAGACCAACCTCATGGAAGCCGTCTCCCTGCTGTCGCCCGGCCGGGGCCTGCGCCGCGCGCCCTATGGCGATGTGGTGCGCGCCGGCGCCGGCGCGGGCTTCACGATCTTCGCCACGCTCGACGGCATGATGGGCGAGGTCGATATCGGCACCGGCACGGAGGGCGGCGACGAGGGCCAGGCGCGAAAGCTGCGGCTCAACGGCACGCCCGCCCGCACCGTCGACGAACTGCTCGACCATTTGCGCGTCGTCTGGCTGACGCCCTCCATGGACGGGCTCTTCACCGGCCCCTCCGCCGATCGCCGGCGCTTCCTCGACCGGCTCGTCCTGTCGCTCGATCCCGAGCACGGCCGCCGGGCGGCGGATTTCGAGAAGGCGATGCGCGGCCGCAACCGCTTGCTCTCCGAGCCGCGCCCGGACCCTGCCTGGCTGACGGCGCTGGAAAGGCAGATGGCCGAACTCGGCATTGCCATGGCCCATGCCCGCCACGAACTCGTCGGTCTCCTCTCCGGCCTCGTGGAGGCGGCGCGCGACGACGGGCCGTTCCCCTCGGCCACCATGCGCCTTTCCGGCTTTCTCGACGGGGAATGGCATCGCCCGGCCTACGAGATCGAGGATATCTATCTCGCCATGCTGCAGGACGGCCGCTACCGCGATGCCGCCGCCGGCCGCACGCTGGACGGCCCGCACCGCGCCGATCTTTTGATCCGCCACCGCGAGAAGGACATGGAGGCCGAGCGCTGCTCGACGGGCGAGCAGAAGGCGCTGCTCGTCGGCCTCATCCTCGCCCATGCCGGGCTCGTCGCCAGCATGACCGGCCATGCGCCGGTGCTGCTGCTCGACGAGATCGCCGCCCATCTCGACGAGGGCCGCAGGGCCGCGCTGTTCGACCGGGTCGACGCGCTCGGCGGCCAGGCTTTCATGACCGGCACCGACCGGTCGATGTTCGACGCGCTCGGCGAGCGTGCGCAGTTCCTCACCGTCTCGCATGGAGGCATCGTGCCATGACCGATCCGCTCAGCCCCGAAGAGATCGACCGCTACCGCCGGCACATCGTGCTTGCAGAGATCGGCGGCGCGGGCCAGCAGAAGCTGAAGCAGGCGAATGTGCTGGTCGTCGGCGCCGGCGGCCTCGGCGCGCCGGTCATCCAGTATCTCGCCGCCGCCGGCATCGGCCATATCGGCGTGCTGGACGACGACATCGTCTCCCTCTCCAACCTCCAGCGCCAGGTGATCCACGACACCGCCGGCCTCGGCATGCCGAAGATTGCAAGCGCCGAGGCCGCCGTCGCCCGGCTCAACCCGCATGTCGCCTTCACCGGCATCGCCGAGCGGCTGACGGCGGACAATGCCGCGCGCCTCCTTGCCGGCTACGATCTCCTCGTCGACGGCTCGGACAATTTCGACACGCGCTATGCGTCCGCCGATGCGGCGGAGGCCGCGCGCATTCCGCTCGTCACCGGCGCCGTCGGCCGCTTCGACGGTTCGCTGACCGTGCTGAAACCCTATGAGGCGGGGCCGGACGGCACGCTGCATCCCGGCTATCGCGATCTCTTTCCCTCGGCCCCGCCGCCCGGCGTCGTGCCGGCCTGCGCCGAGGCCGGCATCGTTGGCGCGCTGACCGGCGTCGTCGGCACGCTGATGGCGATGGAGGTGATCAAGCTCGTCACGGGCGCCGGCGAGCCGCTGGTCGGCCGGCTGCTGCTTTACGACGGGCTGGCGGCGCGGTTCGAGACGCTGAAATACAGGCGGCGGAAGGGCTGATTGTATTCTCTCGCGCGTGCCTGGCCGCTCGCCCCCTTATTGTAGGGCAATCGCCTATGGAAAACCCCCTCTGCCTGCCGGCATCTCCCCCACAAGGGGG
>CAMLOC010000357.1 GCA_946481465.1 uncultured Shinella sp.
GTCGACCAGTGCATGGCCGACTACGACGAGAGCGGCTGGACGGGCGACACCTGGCTGCCGCCGCTCGGCGGCGATGCCGTCCGCAACGCGGCCGAATGAGGAGCGCGCCATGGACACCGGCATTTCCAGGACCGAGTTCCGCAATGCGATGGCCCGGGTCTGCGCCCCGGTCAACGTGATCACCACCAAGGGCGCCGCCGGGCGCGGCGGCTTCACCGCCACCGCCATGTGCTCGGTGACCGACGAGCCGCCGACGCTGCTCGTCTGCATGAACAGCCGCTCGGCGCAAAGCGGGCTCTTCATCGAGAACCGCCGCTTCTGCGTCAACGTGCTGACGCAGGAGCACAAGGCGCTCGCCGCCTCCTTCGCCGGGCGCGAGGCCGATATGGAGGCGCGCTACGCCGATGCGGCCTGGACCGACCTTCCTTCCGGCAACCAGGCGCTCGCCGATGCCATCGTCTCCTTCGACTGCCGGCTGACGGAGGCCCGGCTGGTGGGTACGCACAACATTCTCATCGGCGCGGTCGTGGACATCCGCTGCCGGCGCGACGGGCACGCGCTCATCTATTTCGACCGCAACTACGTGCATGTGCCGACCCAGGCCGGCAGCTTCGGCGGCTGAGGGCGGCGATAGCCCCTTGACAATCCGCCTTCTATTTAACATGTTAAATAAAAATGCGCTGCGCGGGAGGAACCATGCCGCATCTGACAGTGGAATATTCGGCCAATCTGGAAGGCCGCGCGGATCTCGGCGCGCTCTGCACGGCACTGCTCGAAACGATGCTGGAAACCGGGCTTTTCGAGATCGGCGCGGTGCGCGTGCGGGCGCTCAGGGCCGACCACTATGCGATTGCCGACCTTCTGCCGGAAAACGCCTTCGTCGACCTCAACCTGCGCATCGGCAAGGGGCGCAGCGCGCAGGAGAAGAAACGCACCGGCGAGGCGCTGTTTTCCGCTGCAAGCCGGCACCTCGCCCCGCTCTTCGAGACACCGCACTTCGCGCTTTCGCTGGAAATCCGCGAGATCGACGCGGAGCTGAGCTGGAAGAAGAACGCCATCCATCCGCGCCTGCGCGCCAAATAACGGACATTCCCAGGATAATCTCATGTCGAAACACCAGGAAAACATGGCGAAGGCGGCGGTCTATCTCGCCCGCTTCAAGGAGAAGGGCGTCCTGAACCGCATCGCCGGCGAGGACCTGCCGGCCGACAACGGCGCGACCTTCGAGACCATCTCCCCCGTCGATCTTTCGCCGCTCGCAACGGTGGCGAAGGGCACGGCCGCCGACATCGACCGCGCGGCCAAGGCCGCGAAGGCCGCCTTCGCCGACTGGGCGTCCCTGCCGGGCGACGCGCGCAAAAAACTGCTGCACAAGATTGCCGACGCCATCGTGGCACGGGCGGAGGAAATCGCCTTCGTCGAGTGCATGGATACCGGCCAGTCGCTGCGCTTCATGGCCAAGGCCGCGCTGCGCGGGGCGGAGAACTTCCGCTTCTTTGCCGACCGTGCGCCGGAGGCGCGCGACGGCCGGACGCTGCGCGCCGAGGGCCAGGTCAACATGACGACCCGCGTGCCGATCGGCCCCGTCGGCATCATCACGCCGTGGAACACGCCCTTCATGCTGTCCACCTGGAAGATCGCACCGGCGCTCGCCGCCGGCTGCACCATCGTGCACAAGCCGGCAGAATTCTCGCCGCTGACGGCGCGCCTGCTGGTGGAGATTGCCGAGGATGCGGGCCTGCCCAAGGGCGTGTGGAACCTCGTCAACGGCTTTGGCGAGGATGCCGGCAAGGCGCTGACCGAGCATCCCCTGATCAAGGCCATCGGCTTCGTCGGCGAAAGCCGCACCGGATCGATGATCATGAAGCAGGGCGCCGACACGCTGAAGCGCGTGCATTTCGAGCTCGGCGGCAAGAACCCGGTCATCGTCTTCGCCGACGCGGATCTCGAACGCGCGGCGGACGCCGCGGTCTTCATGATCTATTCGCTGAACGGCGAGCGCTGCACCTCCTCCTCCCGCCTGCTGGTGGAAGAGAGCGTCTACGACCGCTTCACCGCCCTCGTCGCCGAAAAGGCGAAACGCATCAAGGTCGGCCATCCGCTCGATCCGGAAACCGTCGTCGGCCCGCTGATCCACCCGGTGCACGAGAAGAAGGTCCTCGACTACATCGCCATCGGCCGGGCCGAAGGCGCGACGGTCGCGGCCGGCGGGGAAAAATTCGACGGTCCGGGCGGCGGCTGCTACGTCGCGCCGACGCTCTTCACCGGCGCGAACAATGGCATGCGCATCGCCCAGGAGGAGATTTTCGGGCCGGTGTTGACCGCCATCCCTTTCAAGGACGAGGCCGAGGCGCTCACCCTTGCCAACGACGTCCAGTACGGCCTCACCGGCTATCTCTGGACTGTGGACGTCACCCGCGCCTTCCGCTTCACCGACCGTCTCGACGCCGGCATGATCTGGGTGAATTCGGAAAATGTGCGCCATCTGCCGACGCCTTTCGGCGGCGTCAAGAATTCCGGCATCGGCCGCGATGGCGGCGACTGGTCCTTCGACTTCTACATGGAGACGAAGAACATCGCCTTTGCCACCGGCGCCCACGCCATCCCGAAACTCGGCGGCTGATCCCGCCGGAAAAAGACTGCGCTTGAGGAGGAAACCATGCCCGTACCCCAGCCGAACCTCTACCCGCCCTTCAACATCGTGCGCCTCAGCCATGTCGAATTCGGCGTCACCGACCTTGCAAAGTCCCGCGCCTTCTATGTCGACACGCTCGGCCTGCAGGTGACGGACGAGACCGCCGACACGATCTACCTGCGCGCCATGGAAGAGCGCGGCCACCATTGCATCGTGCTGCGGAAATCCGACAGACCGGAGGCCCGCGACCTCGGCTTCAAGGTCTTCGACGAGGAGGATCTCGAAAAGGCCGTGCATTTCTTCAAGGGCAAGGGCCTGCCGGTGGACTGGGTCGAGCGCCCCTACCAGGGCCGCACCTTCCGCACGCGCGATCCGCACGGGATTCCGCTGGAATTCTACACGAAGATGGACCGCCTGCCGCCGATCCACCAGAAATACGCGCTCTATCGCGGCGTCAAACCGCTGCGCATCGACCATTTCAACTGCTTCTCGCCCGATGTCGACGCCTCCGTCGCCTTCTACAACGAACTCGGCTTCCGCGTGACCGAGTACACGGAGGACGAAGAAACCGGGAAGCTCTGGGCGGCCTGGACCCATCGCAAGGGCGGCGTGCACGATATCGCCTTCACCAACGGCCGTGGGCCGCGCCTCCACCACACCGCCTTCTGGGTGCCGACGCCGCTCAACATCATCGACCTGCTCGACCTGATGGCGACGACCGGCTGGGTCGACCATATCGAGCGCGGCCCCGGCCGCCACGGCATCTCCAACGCCTTCTTCCTCTACATCCTCGATCCCGACGGGCACCGCATCGAGATCTACTGCTCGGACTACCAGACGGTCGACCCCGACCTGGAACCCATCAAATGGGACCTGAAGGACCCGCAGCGCCAGACGCTCTGGGGCGCGCCGGCGCCGAAATCCTGGTTCGAGCACGGCAGCCTCTTTTCCGGCACCGCGGTGACGGAATCGCAGCTCGCGGCCCAGCCCATCATCGCGCCCTGAAAAGGCGACAGTGCCAGGGAATACCGAATGACCCATCCCAGATTTGCCAGTTTCAGCATCGGTTCGCGCAAGGGCTACGGCCTGATCGTCGGGGACGGCGTGATCGACCTTTCCGCCCGCTTCGCCGACCGTTTTGCGACGTTGAAGGAGGTCGTGGAAGCCGATGCCTTCGGTGAACTGCTGGCGGCCGCCGCCGGGCAGAAGCCGGACCATGCGCTTTCGCAGATCACCTACGAGATCCCGATCCCCGCGCCGGAGAAGATCATCTGCGTCGGCGTGAACTTTCCCGATCGAAACGAGGAATACAAGGACGGCCAGGCCGCTCCCGCCAATCCCTCGCTGTTCGTCCGCTTCCCGCGCTCCTTCACCGGCCACGACCGGCCGCTGATCCGTCCGCCGGAAAGCCCGCAACTCGACTATGAGGGCGAGATCGTCATCATCATCGGCAAGGGCGGACGGCGGATCGCGGAGGACCACGCGCTGAGCCACATCGCGGCGCTCTCGCTCTGCAACGAGGGCACGATCCGCGACTGGGTGCGCCATGCCAAGTTCAATGTCACGCAGGGCAAGAACTTCGACGCCTCCGGCAGCATCGGCCCGTGGATCGTGACGGCCGACGAGCACGACCCGCGCGCCGAGCACACCATCCGCACGCGCGTGAACGGCGAATTGCGCCAGCAGGAAACCACCGCGCGAATGATGTTCCCGTTCGACGCGCTGATCAGCTACCTCAGCACCTTCGCGACGCTGCAGCCGGGCGACCTGATCTTGACCGGTACGCCTACAGGCACCGGCTGGAACCTGAATCCGCCGCAGTTCCTGAAGCCCGGTGACGTGGTGGAAATCGAATCGCCCGGCATCGGCATGCTGCGCAATGGCATTGCGGACGAGGCCTGAACACCATGCTGGCACCCGACATCATTCAACGCCTGGCGCAATCGCTCGAGGAATCCGAGCGCAGCCGCCAACCGCTGGACATCTTCTCGCACGCGCATCCCGACATCAGCATCGAAGACGCCTATGCCATCCAGCGTGAATGGATGCGCATCAAGCGCGCGAATGGCCGCAAGGTGGTCGGCCACAAGATCGGCCTCACGTCCAAGGCCATGCAGCAGGCCGTCGGCATCGACGAGCCCGACTTCGGCGTGCTGCTCGACGACATGGTCGAACACGACGGTGCGGCCATC
>CAMLOC010000358.1 GCA_946481465.1 uncultured Shinella sp.
CGTCTCCATGCAGCCGAATTCCGGCGCGCAGGGCGAATATGCCGGCCTCCTGACGATCCGCGCCCATCACCTTGCCAATGGCGACGCGCATCGCGATGTCTGCCTCATCCCGACGTCCGCGCACGGCACCAATCCGGCCTCCGCACAGATGGTCGGCATGAAGGTCGTCGTCGTGAAAGTGTCGGAGAACGGCGACATCGACATGGCGGATTTCCGTGCAAAAGCAGAGCAATACGCGGAAAACCTCTCCTGCTGCATGATCACCTATCCCTCCACGCACGGCGTCTTTGAAGAGAATGTGCGGGAGATCTGCGAACTCGTCCACAAGCATGGCGGCCAAGTCTATATCGACGGTGCGAACATGAACGCCATGGTGGGCCTTGCCCGCCCCGGCGATATCGGCGGGGATGTTTCGCACCTCAACCTGCACAAGACCTTCTGCATCCCGCACGGCGGCGGCGGCCCCGGCATGGGCCCGATCGGCGTCAAGGCGCACCTTGCCCCCTTCCTGCCGGACAGCCCGACCACCGGCGAGGCGGGTGCGGTCTCCGCCGCGCCCTTCGGCTCGGCCTCCATCCTGCCGATCTCCTGGAGCTACTGCCTGATGATGGGCGGCGCGGGCCTGACGCAGGCGACGAAGGTGGCGATCCTCAACGCCAACTACATCGCCGCCCGCCTCAAGGGCGCCTATGACGTGCTCTACGCCTCCGCCAAGGGGCGCGTCGCGCATGAATGCATCATCGACACGCGCCCGCTCGCGGCAAGCGCGGGCGTCACCGTCGACGACGTCGCCAAGCGGCTGATCGACTGCGGCTTCCACGCGCCGACCATGAGCTGGCCGGTCGCCGGCACGCTGATGATCGAGCCGACCGAATCGGAGACCAAGGCCGAGATCGACCGTTTCTGCGAGGCGATGCTGGCGATCCGCGAGGAAGCCCGCGCCATCGAGGACGGCACGATGGACAAGGACAACAACCCCTTGAAGAACGCGCCGCACACGGTGGAAGACCTCGTCGGCGAATGGGATCGCCCCTATTCGCGCGAGCAGGCCTGCTACCCGCCGGGCGCCTTCCGGGTCGACAAGTACTGGTCGCCGGTCAACCGCGTCGACAATGTCTACGGCGACCGCAACCTCGTCTGCTCCTGCCCGCCGCTGGAGGACTATGCGGAAGCCGCCGAGTAAAAAGGCTTGAACCGGCCGATCCCATCGGCCGGATCTGTTCCAACGAAGTATCCCGCCAACCTCTCCTCCGTCATCCTCGGGCTTGACCCGAGGATCCACGCCACGAGTTCAGGGTTACACCGTGGGCTTGGATCCTCGGGTCAAGCCCGAGGATGACGGCAGTGGGTGGAGCGAGATTTTCCTCAGCTTGATGAACCCCGGCCGATGCTATCGGCCGGGGTTTTCTCATGGCGGGCAGGGAAAGTTCACGGCGAGACGGCGACGTCCACCCAGAAGCGGGTGAACCCTTCGGCGAAATCGCGGTAGCCGCTCCGTGTCGAGGGCTTTACGGCATAGGCGTTGGCGCCGTTCTCGTAGGCGCGGTTGACGTCGGCGGTGCTGGAGGAGGAGGACAGCATGATGACGGGCGTCACCGCCGTGCGGGCGCGTCCGCGCAGCCGCTTGAGCAGGTCCATGCCGCTGGTGCCGGGCATGTTGATGTCGAGCAGGATATAGTCGAAGGCCTCGCGGTCGAGACGGTCGCTGGCCAGTTCCGCGTCGGCGACATGGGTGATCTCGATCGCGCTGCCGGCATCGCTGAAGGCGCGCATCACGAAGCGCACATCCACCGGATCGTCGTCCACGACGATCAACTTCCTAGCCGAGCCTCCCACGATCGTTCCCCCTTGATTTCACGGGTTGCGGAAACGTCACGACGAAGCGTGCCCCCGGACCGTACCGCGTGTCAAGCGCTATCACGCCATTGTGGCTCTCGACGATCCGGCGCGCCAGCGCCAGCCCGACACCGGTGCCCTGATATACCGTCTCGTCGCGGTGAAGGCGTTGAAACACCTCGAAAATCCGCCCGACATGCTGCGGGTCGATGCCGATGCCGTCGTCCTCGACGATGAACTGGATGCCCGCCGCGCTCTCGCGGCAATAGACGCGCACGACCGGCGACGTGTCGGGCCGGCGGTATTTCAGCGCGTTGCCGATGAGGTTTTGCGCCAGCCGTTTCAGGAGTTCGGGATCGCCCATGACCTCCGGCATCGGCGCCGTCTCGACGCGCCCGCCGGCTTCGCGCACATGGCTTTCCAGCAGCACCAGCGCATCGCGCACCACGTCGGAAAGGGAAACGGGCTTCGGCGCGGCGATCCGGTAGGCGATCTGCGAGAATTCCAGCAGGCTGTCGATGATCCGCCGCATGCGCGCGGCGCTCTTGCGCACATGGTCGGCATAGTGCGGCAGTTCGGCGATGTCGCCGCGGTGAAGGTCCTCCGAGATCATCTCGGCGAACATGGACAGATGGCGCAGCGGCGCCTTCAGGTCGTGCGAGACGGTGGCGGTGAACTGGTCCAGCGCCTCGTTCTTGCGGCGAAGCTCCTTCGTCTGGGCCTCCACCTGCTGCTGCTGGCGCTTGGCTTCCGTGATGTCGCGGCCGACGCTGACGATCTCGCAAACGCCCCCCTCGTCGAAGATCGCGACAGTGGTCCACAGGAGCCAGGTCTCCTGGCCGTTGCTCCCTTCCATGCAGACTTCCAGCGTCTTCATCGGTTCGGCGCGCGTGTCGTCGTCGATGTCCATCAGCACCGCCGTGTGCTCCGGCGCGCAGGAAACATCCGGCAGGTAGCGTCCGATCAGCTCGTCGGTCGTCGATCCGACGAAGCCGGCATATTTGTCGTTGGCGAAGCGGATCGTCAGGTCCCGGTCGAAGCGCAGGATCATGTCGGGCAGGATCTGCAGCAGCGAGAGGTATTCGCGGCGCCTCTCCTCCAGCGCTGCTTCCGCGCGCTTCAGCTCCGACACGTCGACGCGCAGCGCGACGATGTCGCCGGTCTCCGCCACATGGCTCTCGCCGCGAATCCACCGGTCCTTGCCGAACTCGAAGACCGTTCCGCCGCTATCGGTGTTGCGGTGGCTTTCCAGCCGTGAGCGCACCGTCGCCTCGGCCTCCGGCGTGCCCTCCCGAACGCCGGGAAACATGCCGGCGCGGATATTGGCGCGCGTAATGCTTTCGAGCGTCACGCCGACGCGCACCGCGTCGCGGGCCGGCCCGCAGCGCTCCTTGTAGGAGCGGTTGAACATGACGAGGCGCTCGCCGCCGTCGAAGATCGCAAACCCCTCGGCCATCGTATCGAGCGCGGCGGCGATGCGCTGGCCGAGCAGGATCTGCTCGCCGTGGCTGCCGCCGCTGAGCAGGCTGCGCAGGAGAAGCGCGTAGGCGGGGCGGCCGCCCGCATCCGGCATGTCGATCACATGGGCCGTCGCGTCGAAGGTGGTGCCGTTGTCGTGGAGGAAGCAGAGCGCATGGGTGTTTTCGCGTCCGCTTGCGGCCTGGCGGGCAAGGAGCACCCCGGCCGCCGCGCCCTCGAGCACGAGCGTACCCGCAGGGTCACGGTCGTCGCGGTTCCAGCCGAAGGTGCGGGCCGCCGCGTCGTTGTGGGAAACCAGGCGCGCCTCGGCATCGACGACGACCACGGGAAAGGGCAGGTTCTGGTACAGTGTCGCGGCCAAGCCGTCCATCGCGCGCGCCCCTCCCGCCGGCAATCGTGTCGGCGCCGGATCATCGGGCCGCGCGGGGAGACTAGGCAAAACCGCCGGGGAAGGAAAGCCGCAAGGATTGGCCCTCGCCGTTTCCCGGTATTCCGGGCTCAGCCGGCGCGCACCACCGGCTGGCCGGAGGCGGCAAGGGCCGCAAGATCGGCCGGCTTCAGCTCGACCGATTCGCCGCAGCCGCAGGCCGAGGTCTGGTTCGGGTTGTGGAAGGTGAAGCCGGAGCGCAGCGTCGTCACCTCGAAATCCATCTCAGTGCCGAGAAGGTAGAGCACCGCCTCCGGCGCGACCCAGACGCTGGCGCCATTGCGCTCGATCAGGTCGTCCTTGGCGTTCGGCGCGGTCACGAGGTCGATGGCATATTCCATGCCCGCGCAACCGCCCTTCTTGATGCCGACGCGGATACCCTTCGCATCGCCGCCGGCATTGTCGACGATCGCCTTGACGCGGTCCGCCGCCGCATCGGTGAGTGTCATCACTGCAAAGGCCATGGGCCGTTTCTCCTTCGCCGGCCGGGTTCAAGGCCCGGCGGTTCGCGACTCTGAATCTAGTGTTGGCAGGTTAACGGATCAAGTCGTTGAACGGGAAAGCTCCTCATCCGGCTGCCGCCACCTTCTCCCCGCAGGCGGGCAGAAGGGATATGCCGCATTGCTTTCCCAGATCTCGACGTTGCATCGGGCACGTTCCCTCTCCCCGCTTGCGGGAAGAGGGCTAGGGTGAGGGGCAAGCGGCAATAGCCGGCCTTGCCTATCAATACCAGCCGACGGCGACCTGCGCCTCTTCCGACATGCGGTCCGGCGTCCACGGCGGGTCGAAGGTCATCTTGACCTCGACGCCGGACACGCCCTCGACCGCGCTGACCGCGTTCTCCACCCAGCCCGGCATCTCGCCGGCGACGGGGCAGCCGGGAGCCGTCAGCGTCATGTCGATCTTGACCATGCGGTCGTCTTCGATGTCGATCTTGTAGATCAGGCCGAGCTCGTAGATGTCGACCGGGATTTCGGGGTCGTAGACAGTCTTCAGCGCCGAAACGATGTCGTCGGTGATGCGCGCCAGCTCGTCGGCAGGGATGGCCGACGCCTGCACGAGCGCGGTCG
>CAMLOC010000359.1 GCA_946481465.1 uncultured Shinella sp.
CTCCTGCTTCTGCTCCAGGAGGAAGGCCTTGAGATCGGCCATGTAGGGGCTCGAGAATTCCGCCGCCAGCGGCGCCTTCCAGCTCTCGCCGATTTTCACATCCGTCGCAGCCATCGCGCTCTCCCTTCAAGGAAGGGCGAGTTTAACGCCGGATGGCGGCAAGGACCGGCCAAACGGCCGGTCATCCACAGCTAATCTTGCCCGACGCCAAGCACCGTCATCAGGCTTTTCATGCGCGCGGCGGCGAGGTCCGGCCTGTCGAGCACGTTCGCCCGGTCGGCAAGACGGAAGACCTCGGCATAGTGCAGAAGGCCGCGGGCCGACTGCATGCCGGCAGGCATGGTGAAGTGGTCCTGGTGGCCGTTGAGCCAGGCGAGGAAGACGACACCCGCCTTGTAGTACTGCGTCGGCGCCTCGAAGATCTTGCGCGACAGTGGCACCGTCGGCTCGATGACCGCGCGGAAGGTGGCGACGTCGCCGCCTGCGAGCGCTGCCAACGCTTTCGAGGCTTGCGGGGCGACCGCATCGAAAATGCCGAGCAGGGCGTGGCTGTACTTCTGCCCGTCGCCCTCGATCAGCTCGGCATAGTTGAAGTCGTCGCCCGTGAAGCAGAGCACGCCGTCGGGCAGCCGGTTGCGCAGCGCAACCTCGCAGGCATTGTCGAGCAGCGAGATCTTGATGCCCTCGACCTTGTCGCGGTTCTCCTCGATGATCGACAGGACCGTTTCCAGCGCCGGCGCGAAATCCCTGGAGCCCCAGTAGCCGGCAAGCTGCGGGTCGAACATGGCGCCCAGCCAGTGCAGCACGACCTTGTCCTTCGCCTGGCCGAGGATGCGGCCATAGACCTTGCGATAGTCGTCCGGCGAGGCCGCGAGGCGCGCGAGCGCGCGGCTCGCCATCATGATCGCCCGGCCGCCGTGCTTTTCCACGAAGCCGACCTGCTCCTCATAGGCCCTGATGACGTCATCGAGCGAACGCGCATCGACGGGGGCGAGATGGTCCGTGCCCGCGCCGCAGGCAAGGTCGGCGCCCGGCACGGTCTTCGCCTCGGCCAGCGAACGGCGGATCAGCTCCTGCGCGCCCGCCCAGTCGAGCCCCATGCCGCGCTGCGCCGTGTCCATCGCCTCGGCGATCCTGAAGCCGAGCGACCAGAGATGATGCCGGAACGCCATCGTGCACTCCCAGTCAACGGCCGGCGCCTCCCAGGGCCGGGTATCGCGGCGTGGATCGGAAACCACATGGGCTGCCGCATAGGCGATGCGGTTGAAGGCCGGCACCGCGGCGGGACGCGGCGTGGGCGTGCCGACGAGGCCATAGGTTTCGACGCCGCCATCGGCGCGCGGCAGGGACAGACTGAGCGACATGGAATCCTCCCGAGGGTTTTCCAGGCAATAATTTAGATCGTTCCAAATTTCAAGCGTGATTTTTGGGAACACCCTTCGAAAGGAACCGCCCGTCGCCCACCGGAGCGGGATGCGAAACCATCCGCCCACCCTCCTCCATCATCCTCGACCCTGAGCCAAAGATCCACGCGATCAAGCGTTAAGCGTCAGATGGATGAGACGAGTCACGCCCGGTCATAACGAAAGGAGAGGGCGCGCATCCAGCAGAAAGGCGCAAAAGGGCGAGCGACCAGACTCCATCATCTAGCCAAATACCCCTTGACATATTTGGAACGATCCAATTATCTAACAGCAACAAGCGGGCAAACGACGCCCACAGGGAGGAATGACCGTGAACAAGGGCCGGGTGACCGTCATCGACATTGCGCGCGCCGCCGGCGTGTCGAAGTCGACCGTCTCGCTCGTCCTGCAGGCGAGCCCACTGGTGAACGAGGCGACCCGCGCGAAGGTGAACGCCGTCATCCGCGAGCTCGGCTATGTCTACAATCGCGGCGCGGCGAACCTGCGCCAGAAATCCGCCTCCTCCCGGATCATCGGCATCATCGTCAACGACCTCACCAACTCCTTCTTCGCCGAGCTTGCCGTCGGCATGGACATGGTCATGCAGTCGGCCGGCTACGTGCAGTTCCTGTCGAATTCGGCCGAAAGCGTCGACCGCCAGCGCGAGGTCGTCGCCTCCATGCGCGAGCACGGCATCGCCGGCCTCATCCTGTCGCCGGCCCGCGGCACCGAGGCGGCCGACCTGAAGCCGCTCGCCGCCAGCGGCATCCCGGTCGTCGCCGTGGTGCGCAATGTCGTCGGCGCCAAGGTCTCGACGCTGTTCTCCGACAATTACGCCGGCGCGAAGGATGCCGTGCGGCACCTCGTCTCGCTCGGCCACACCCGCATCGCCTTTCTCGGCGGCATCGCCAACACCACGGTCTTCACCGAACGCGTCGAAGGCTGGCGGGATGCGCTTTCGGAAGCAGGGCTCGCGGCGCCGGACCGGCTGGTCGTCGCCACGACCGCCTCGCGCGCCGGCGGCGTCGCCGCCATCGAGCGGGCGCTGCTTCTGCCCGAGGCGCCGACCGCCGCGCTGTGCTTCAACGACGCGGCCGCCTTCGGCGTATGCGACGGGTTGCGCGCCGCCGGCAAGGAACCTGGTCGCGACTTCGCCGTCGTCGGCTTTGACGATGTGATCGAGGCAGAAACCGCCGTGCCGGCGCTGACGACGGTCTCCGTCGATCCGCAGGGCATGGGCCGGCGCGCCGCGCAACTTTTGCTGAAACAGATCAATGCCGGCCGGGTGGAACCCGAGACCATCGTCAGCTCCGTGCGCCTCGTCGTGCGCCAGAGCTGCGGCGCCGGCCGGACGGACAGGACGAGGAGGATTTCCGCATGACAAACTGGGGTTTGATCGGCGCCAGCACGATCGCGAAGGAATGGGTGATCGGCGCGATCCGCGCGACGGGCGGCGAGGTCGTTTCCGTGATGAGCACGAGCGCCGAGCGCGGCCGCGCCTATGCGGACGAACGGCGCATCGCAAAGTCGGTCACGACGCTTGCCGATCTCCTGGACGACCCGGAGATCGACGCCGTCTACATCTCGACGACGAACGAACTGCACCGAGACCAGGCCCTCGCCGCGGCGAAGGCGGGCAAGCACATCCTGTGCGAAAAGCCGCTCGCCCTGTCGCTCGACGACGCCCGCGCCATGATCGCGGCGGCAGAGGCGGCCGGCGTCGTGCTGGCGACGAACCATCACCTGCGCAACGCCGCGACGCACCGGGCGATGCGCGAGGCCATCAAGGCCGGCCGCATCGGAACGCCGCTGTCGGCCCGCGTCTTCCACGCGGTCTACCTGCCGCCGCATTTGCAGGGCTGGCGGCTCGACAAGCCGCAGGCCGGCGGCGGCGTCATCCTTGACATCACGGTGCACGATGCCGACACGCTGCGCTTCGTGCTCGACGACAACCCGGTGGAAGCCGTCGCCTTCTCGCAAGCCGGCGGCATGGGCCAGGCCGGACTGGAAGATGCCGTGATGGGCGTGCTGCGCTTCCAGAACGGCGTGATCGCGCAATTCCATGACGGCTTCACCACGAAATTCGCCGAAACCGGCCTCGAAGTGCACGGCACGGAGGGCTCGCTGATCGGCCGCAACGTCATGACGCAACGCCCCACCGGCACGGTGACACTCCGCAATGCCGATGGCGAGCACGAACTGCCGCTCGACCACCGCAACCTTTATGAAAGCACCCTCGCCGCCTTCCACGCCGCCATTGCCGGCAAGGCAGCGCCCTCCGCCACCGGCGAGGACGGCGTCTGGTCACTGGCGACGGGCCTTGCCGTCGTCGAGGCGGCGCGCACGGGCCACGCGGTCCGCATCGAACCCGGACTGTGAGACCCATGAGCAAGCATATCACGCCCCGCCAGGCCGCCGACCTGATCCCCGACGGCGCCGTCGTCTCCGTCTCCTCATCCTCGGGCCTCGGCTGCCCGGACCTGATGCTGAAGGCGATCGGCGACCGTTTCGAAGAGACGGGTCATCCGAAGAGCCTGACGACGCTGCACCCCATCGCCGCCGGCGACATGAGCGGCATCAAGGGCGTCGACCATATCGCCCGGAAGGGCCTCCTGAAAAAGATCATCGGCGGCTCCTATCCGTCCGGCCCCTCCTCGTCCGAGCCGCCGCTCATCTGGCAGATGATCGGCGCGAACGAGGTGGCCGCCTACAACATCCCTTCCGGCATCCTCTTCGACATGCACCGCGAGGCGGCCGCCAAGCGCCCCGGCGTCATCACCAAGGTCGGCCTCGAAACCTTCGTCGACCCGAGCCGCGAAGGCTGCGCGATGAACGAAGCCGCCGCCAACGAACCGGTGGTGGAGAAGATCACCTTTGCCGGCGAGGAATGGCTCTACTTCAAGGCGATCGCGCCTCAGGTCGCCATCATCCGCGCCACCACGGCCGACGAGCGCGGCAACCTCACCTATGAGCACGAGGGCGCGTATCTCGGCGGGCTGGACCAGGCGCTCGCCGCCCGCAACAATGGCGGCATCGTCATCGCGCAGGTCAAGCGCATCACCAAGGACGGCTCCCTGAAGCCGCACGACGTGCGCGTGCCCGGCGTGCTGGTGGATTACGTGGTGGTCGACCCGGACCAGAAGCAGACGACGCAGACGCTGTACGATCCCGCCATTTCCGGCGAGATTTTCCGACCGCTCGACACGTTCCGCGTGCCGGAGTTCAACATCCAGAAGGTCATCGCCCGCCGCGTGGCCGAGGAGCTCCAGGCCGGCAGCGCGGTCAATCTCGGCTTCGGTATCTCCGCCAACGTGCCGCGCATCCTTCTTGAGGAGGGTCTGCACGGCGCCGTCACCTGGGTGATCGAACAGGGCGCCGTTGGCGGCGTGCCGCTGCTCGACT
>CAMLOC010000360.1 GCA_946481465.1 uncultured Shinella sp.
ATTTCAGCAACATGAAGCGGGTTCTGGAGGTCAATGCCGAGGATCTCGACTGCACCGTCGAGCCGGGCATCACCCGCGAGGAGCTGAACACCTACCTGCGCGACACCGGCCTGTTCTTCCCGATCGATCCCGGCGCGAACGCCTCGATCGGCGGCATGACCTCGACGCGCGCCTCCGGCACCAATGCCGTGCGCTACGGCACGATGAAGGACAATGTGCTCGCCGTCACCGCCGTCACCGCCACCGGCGAGGAGATCCGCACCGCCCGCCGGGCGCGAAAATCCTCCGCCGGCTACGACCTGACGCGGCTCTTCGTCGGCGCCGAGGGCACGCTCGGCGTGCTCACCTCGGTCACGCTGCGCCTGCAGGGCATTCCCTCGGTCATCGCCGGCGGCATCTGCGGCTTCCCGACGCTGAAGGATGCCTGCAACGCCGTCATCATGACGATCCAGCTCGGCATTCCCGTCGCCCGCATCGAGCTCGTCAACACACTGCAGATCAAGGCCTGCAACGCCTATTCCGGCCTGACGATGCCGGAGCAGCCGACGCTTTTCGTCGAATTCCACGGCAACGAGGAGAGCGTGCGCCTGCAATCGGAGGAGTTCGGCGCGATCGCCGCCGAATGCGGCGGCGGGCCGTTCCAGTGGAGCGCGGACGCCGGGGAGCGCGCGAAGCTCTGGAAGGCGCGGCACAATGTCTACTGGTCCGCCAAGGCGCTGCGGCCCGGCTGGGAGGCGATCGCCACCGACGTCTGCGTGCCGATCTCGCGCCTTGCCGATTGCGTGGCCGAAACGGAGGTCGATATCGAGGAGCACGGGCTGCTGGCGCCGATCGTCGGCCATGCCGGCGACGGCAATTTCCATGTCAGCCTCATCTTCGACGACAAGGACCCGACACATGTCGCCAAGGTCGAGGCCTTCGTCGGGCGGCTCAACGCCCGGGCGCTCGCCATGGACGGCACCTGCACCGGCGAACACGGCATCGGCCAGGGCAAGCAGGCCTTCCTGCCGGGCGAACTCGGCGGCACGGTTCAGCTGATGCGGCAGATCAAGCAGGCGCTCGATCCGCACAACATTCTGAACCCCGGCAAGATTTTTTCGACCCTCCCGGGCAATTAGTCGTTATCCTGAGGCGGTGAAACGAAATTCAAGGCAGGCGGCGTGCTTTCGAGAATCATGCTCTTCGTTGGCGGCTTGGTGGTCGTGGCGCTCTTTGCGGCGCTGCTCGCCCCGTTCTTCGTCGACTGGACCAGCTTCCGCCAGGATTTCGAGCGCGAGGCGAGCCGGATCATGGGCCGCACCGTCGTGGTGCATGGCAGCGTCGATGCCCGGCTGATCCCGTTCCCCTCCGTGACGCTCAACGACGTGCGCGTCGGCGCGCCCGAGGACGGCAAGCCGCTGGTCGAGGTCGCGCGCTTCTCCATGGACGCGGAACTGGCGCCGTTCCTGTCCGGCGAGGCGCTGATCTTCGACATGCGCATCGAGGAGCCGAAGGCGCGCATCAGGCTTTTCGAGGACGGCACGCTGGACTGGGCGCGCGGCCGCAAGTCCGATATCCCGGCCCGCACCGTGATCCTCGAAAGCGTTGCGATCTCCGGCGGCGAGATCGAATTCGTCGATGCGCAGACCGGCCGCACCCGCCACGTTACCGGCCTCGACGCGCAGGTCTCGGCCAAGTCGCTCGCCGGCCCCTGGCGCATCGACGGGCGCGCGGCGCTCGACGGCGAGAGCGGCGCTTTCCAGCTTTCGAGCGGCCAGGTGGAAAACGGCGCGCTTTCCCTGCGCGCCCGCATCGTGCCCGACCGGCTCGCCTTCACGGCCGATCTCGACGGCGCGCTGAAGGTCGTCGACTTCCGCCCGCGATATGACGGCGAGTTCACCATCGCGGAAAAGCCGCGGCCGAAGGGCGAGGGACCGGCCGATCCGATCCGCGTCGCGGGGAAATTCGAGCTTTCCAACGAGCGCATCCGCGTGCCGGAATATCGCCTCGAAGCCGGCCCGCCGGAGGATCCCTATGTGGTGACCGGCGAGGCGACGCTGGATACCGGCCGTGCGCCGGAATTCCTCCTCATCGCCGACGGCCAGCAGATCGACGTCTCGCGCATCGGCAACAGCGGCGAGGGCGGCAAGACGGGCCGCAACCCGCAGGTCTCGGCGCGCCAGCGGTTCCAGGCGCTGCTCGCCATCGCCGCCGACATCCCCATCCCGCAGGTGCCCGGCCGCGCGAGCCTGTTCCTGCCGGCCGTGGTGGTCGGCGATACGACCGTGCGCGAGGTGCGCCTCGACGTGAAGCCGGACGGCGAGGGCTGGCAGATCGACCGGGCGGACGCGCTTCTGCCCGGCCGCACCACGCTGGAGGCCAAGGGCCGGCTGCGGCTCAAGGAGAACCGCGGCTTTGTCGGCGATCTGCTGGTCGCCTCGAACCAGCCTTCCGGGCTGGCGGCCTGGCTGGCCGGATCCGTGGACCCGGAAATCCGCAAGCTCAAGACGGCCGGCTTTTCCGCCGAGGTGAGCCTGACCGACGAATTGCAGCGCTTCGAGAACCTGGAAATCGCCGTCGGCGGCGCCTCGCTCCTCGGCCGCATGGAGCGCGAATCGCGGGCGGACGCCGCGCCCACCCTGTCGCTGCAACTGCGCGGCAACGAGGTGGCGCTGGAATCGCTCCAGGCGCTTGCCGGCCTTGTCGCGGGCGATGCCTCGCTGTCGGCCTTGCTCGACCATTCCGTCGCGCTCGACATCCGCGCCGACCGGTTCCTGGCCTTCGGCGAGAGCGCCTCCGGCGTCAACGCGGCGCTCAGCGTCAAGGACGGCCTCCTGACGTTGAGCCGCCTCAACGTCGCCTCGCTGGAGGGCGCGGTCCTGTCGGCCAGCGGCACGCTCGGCGGTTCGCTTCTGGCGCCGAGCGCCGGACTGGACATGACGGTGAAGGCGGCGGCGATGGCCCCGGTGGCGGAGCTTCTGGCGCGGCACCTGCCGGATCATCCGGTACTTGCCCGCTTCCGCGCCAATGCCGGCTATTACGACAATGCGGACCTCGCCGTCCGGCTGGCCTTTTCCGGCGAAGGGGCCGATCCGGCGACGCTGACGCTGAGCGGCCCGGTCAATGACGGGCGGGTGGAGATGACGCTTTCCGCCGCAACGCCCGCCGATCTGCTGGAGGGGCGTAACTTCGAGCTTGCCGGCAGCCTGTTCAATCCGCAGTCGGTCGTGCTTGCCGGACAGCTCGGCCTCGACCCGCTACCCTTCGACGCTGACCCCGACGGCAGCCTTACCTTCCGCGTGACGCAGCCGGAGGACGGGCCGGCCGACGTCTCGGCGGCCTTCAGCGCCGGCAGCACGACGATCTCGCTCAAGGGGACCGCGGCGCTTTCCGCGGCCGATTTCCCGGCGGGCGTGCTCGCGCTGTCGGCCAAGAGCGACGATATAGAGCCCTACCTGATGATGAACGGCATCGCCGTGCCGCAGGCCGGCGCCGGCCTGCCGCTCTCCTTGCAGGCGTCCGTCGCGACGAATGCCGAGGCGATCGCGATCACCGATATTGCCGGCGAGGCCGACCGCAACGCCTTTTCCGGTCGCCTGACCTTCGACCGCACGGCGCCGACGCTGAAGGGCACCGGCGCGCTGCGCTTCGATACGGTCGACTTCGCCTTCCTCGCCGAGGCCGTCGCCGGGCCGGTGGCCGATCTTCTCGACGGCGGGCTGAATGCGGCGCCGCTCGTGCAGCCGCTGAGGGATGCCGCAGACGTGTCCGTTGCGCTCGCGGCCGGTTCGTTCTGGCCGGGGCTCTACGGCGCGGTGGAGGGTTTTTCGGGCAATCTGGTTTGGAAGGGCGGCGAGCTGACGCTGACCGACATGGCGGGCGACTGGCTGGGCGGTCGGCTTGCCGGGCGCCTGAAGGTCGCCAATGCGGAGGAGAACGGCCTGTTCGAGGCGCGGGCGGAATTGTCGGGCGTCGACCTCGCCAGGATCGTCTGGGCCGGCCCGCAGGGCGCCGTCGCCACGGGCAAGGCGGATGTGACGCTGGCCGTCGACGCCTCCGGCAAGAGCGTGCGCGCCATGGTCGAAGGCGCCAGCGGCTCCGGCGAGGCGCGGATCTCCGATCTTGCCGTGCGCGGGATCGACACCGGCGCGCTGCCGGCGCTGCTTGCGGCGGCAGACGGCATCGAGGGCGATATCACGCCGGAACGCGTCGCCGGCTTTGCCGCGGACGCGATCCTCAAGGGCGAGGCGGCGCTGGGCGCGGTGCGCGTGCCCTTCGCGCTTGCCGGCGGCAAGCTGCGCGTGCAGAGCGTAACCGCCGGAGACGGCAGGGCCGACTTCTCCGGCGATGCCGATATCGATCTTGCCGGCGATACGATGACGGGCCGCCTGTCCGTTACCTATGCGGCGGGCGAGGCGGCGCTTGCGGGGGCCGAGCCGGAGGTCGCGCTCGACTATCGCGGCCTCGTGGATGCGCCGGGCGTCACGCTCGACGTGCAGCCGCTCGCCAATTTCCTGTCGCTGCGCCGCTTCGAGACGGAGCGCCGCCGGGTGGAGACCCTGCAGGCCAATGTGCTGGAAAAACAGCGCCTCAGGCGCGAGGCGGCGCTCTATCGTTCGCGCGCCGAGGCACGGGCCGCCCTGGCCGAGGCGATGCGCCTGCAGATGGAGGAGGAACAGCGCCGCCGCAGCGAGGCGCGCGAGCGCGTCGAGCGGGAGCGGACCGCGCGGGAGGCCGCGGATGCCGCCGAGCGCGCCCGCCGCAAGGCCGCGGACGACGCGCGCCGCCTGCTGGAGGCCGAGGAACAGGCCCGGC
>CAMLOC010000361.1 GCA_946481465.1 uncultured Shinella sp.
CGCGGCTTGCGGCAAGCTCCGCATTGGCCTCGGCCAGATGCACGAGGCGCGGGCGCTCAACGTCGCCGAAGACCGCGCTGACATTGTTCCAGGCGAGCGCATGGCACTTGCCCATGTAGCCGGTGCCGATCAGTCCTATTCCAAGGGCCTTCATGCCGTCTCCTCCCTCTGCCGGGTTTCCGTTTCCACGCCGATGCGGCCCGCAAAACCGCTACGCATCCGCGCCGGATTTGCTCTATATCTCGCCGCATGGGCGCCTTCGGCACCATGCATAGCGGGAAAGATTTGGAACGAAAACTATCTTTTCCGATAATATGGAATATTTATTTCGTTTGCTGCAGAATGGCCGCACGAGGAAGGACAGAACCATGAACAGCACCGAAGCGGCCCTTGCGCGCGTACCGCGCGATTTCGACAGCCTGCGCAGCGTCATCATCGAGCGCAAGGTGAGCATGCCCAAGCGCCTGGCGCAAGTGGCGGCCTATGCGCTCTCCAATCCCGACGAGATGGCCTTCGGCACGGCGGCGAGCATCGCGACGGCCGCCGACGTGCAGCCGTCCACGCTGGTGCGGCTTGCTCATCACCTCGGCTATGAGGGCTTTTCCGACCTGCAGAACGTTTTTCGCGCCCGGCTGCGCGACCGGACGCTTTCCTACGAGGAGCGGCTGCTCTCGCTGGAAGCGGGACCGGCCTCCAACAGCGACACGGAACTGCTTTCCGGCTTCCTTACCGCCGCCAGCCAGTCCGTCGCGCGGCTCGCCAGCACCATCGACGGCGAGGCCTTCTCAAGGTCCGTCGAGCTTCTGGCGCGGGCAGAGACGATCTATCTCGTCGCCAAGCGCCGCTCCTATCCGCTGACGGCGCATATCGCCTATGCCCTCGGCAAGCTCGGCATCCGCCACCAGATCATCGCCTCGCCGAACGGCATCGACGCCGAGATGGCGCAGTTCGCCACCGGCAAGGACGCCGTGATCGCCGCCAGCTTCGCCCCCTATGCCGCCGAAAGCCTGGCGCAGGCCCAGGAACTGGCCGCCCGCGGCGTGCCGATCGTCGCCATCACCGACTCGGTCTTCTCGCCGCTGGCCGCCTCCGCCACCCACTGGTTCGAGGTGTCAGAGGCCGATTATGCCGGCTTCCGCTCGCTCTCCGCCTCCATGGCGCTCGCCATGGCGCTGCCGGTCGCCATCGCCGAAAAGCGGCGCAGCCTCAGGCGTTCCTCGAAGTGAAATGTGCGGAATGGAAACGGAATGAATATTCCGAATTGACATAATAATGGAATTCATGTTTCATTTTCCGCACGGACCGCCGCACTCCGAATGACGGCGCCGCGAGACCGGGAGGAAGACATGCCGCACACTGACCAGGGCCAGGGCCGGGACAAGACGCTCGACGTCATCACGATCGGCCGCTCGTCCGTCGATCTCTACGGCCAGCAGCTCGGCACGCGCCTGGAGGACACCGCCTCCTTCGCCAAGTCCGTCGGCGGCTGCCCGGCCAACATCGCCATCGGCACCGCCCGCCTCGGCCTCAGGTCCGCCCTCATCACCCGCGTCGGCGACGAGCAGATGGGCCGCTTCATCCGCGAGCAGTCCGCCCGCGAGGGCGTGAACGTTCAGGGCATCAGGACCGACAAGGAGCGGCTGACCGCCCTCGTCCTGCTCGCCATCGAGGCCGAGGGCGTCTCGCCGATGATCTTCGTGCGCACCGACTGTGCCGACATGGCGCTCGACGAGGGCGACGTGGACGAGGCCTTCGTGCGCTCCTCGCGCGCGGTGCTGGTTTCCGGCACGCATTTTTCCCGCCCCAACACCGAGGCCGCCCAGCGCAAGGCGATCCGCATCGCCAAGGAGAGCGGCGGCAAGGTCATCTTCGACATCGACTATCGCCCGAACCTCTGGGGCCTTGCCGGCCATGCGGAAGGCTTCGAGCGCTATGTGAAGTCCGACCGCGTCTCGGCCATCATGAAATCCGTGCTGCCGGATTGCGACCTCATCGTCGGCACCGAGGAGGAGATCATGATCGCCTCGGGCGCCGACGACGTGCTCGCCTCGCTGAAGGCGATCCGTGCCGTCTCTTCGGCGACGATCGTGCTGAAGCGCGGCGCCATGGGCTGCATCGTCTATGACGGCCCGATCTCCGACGACCTGGAGGACGGCGTCGTCGGCCAGGGGTTTCCCATCGAGGTCTACAACGTGCTGGGCGCGGGCGATGCCTTCATGTCCGGCTTCCTGCGCGGCTGGCTGAAGGGCGAGGACCACAAGACCTCCGCCACCTGGGCCAATGCCTGCGGCGCCTTCGCCGTCTCCCGCCTGCTCTGCTCGCCGGAATATCCGAGCTGGGAGGAGCTTTCCTTCTTCCTCGCCAACGGCAGCACGCACCGGGCGCTGCGCAAGGACGCGGCGATCAACCACATCCACTGGGCGACCAACCGCAAGCAGGACGACATTCCGCTCCTGATGGCGCTCGCCTGCGACCACCGCATGCAGCTGGTCGACATCGCCGACGAACTGAAGGTGCCGCACGAGAAGATCTCCGAATTCAAGCGCCTCACCGTCAAGGCCGCCGCGCGGGTGGCGGACGGCCGCCCCGGCTACGGCATGCTGATCGACGAGCGCTTCGGCCGTAACGCCTTCTTCGACGCGGCAACGCAGAATTTTTCCTGGCTCGGCCGGCCGGTCGAGCTGCCGGGCTCCAAGCCGCTGCGCTTCGAGTTCAGCCAGGACATCGGCTCGCAGCTCGTAGAATGGCCGCTCGACCATTGCATCAAGTGCCTGTGCTTCTATCATCCCGACGATCCGGCCGCGCTCAAGGCCGAGCAGCAGCAGAAGCTCACCGCCCTGTTCGAGGCGGCGCGGCGCGTCGGGCGCGAACTGTTGATCGAGATCATCGCCGGCAAGAACGGGGAGCTGGATGATGAGACGGTCTCCAGGGCGCTGCGGGAACTCTACGATCTCGGCATCAAGCCGGACTGGTGGAAGCTGGAGCCGCAGGCCTCCAGCGGCGCGTGGGAAAACATCGAGGCGGTGATCGCCAAAAATGACGCCTATTGCCGTGGTATCGTGCTGCTCGGTCTCGAAGCGCCGACCGAGGAACTGGTGAAGGCCTTCGAGGCGACGAGGGTGGCGCCGGCCGTCAAGGGCTTCGCCGTCGGCCGCACGATCTTCATCGATGCCGCCCGCGCCTGGATGGCGGGGAAGATGGACGACGAGGCGGCGATCGCCGACATGGCCGGCCGCTTCCGCGCGCTGACCGACGCCTGGCTGAGGACGCGCGGTCTGTGAACAAAGAGTTTGGGAGGAACACCATGGCAAAGACGATCCGGCTGACGATGGCGCAGGCCGTCGCGCATTTCCTGAAGGCACAGATGACGGTCGTCGATGGCAGGAAGGTGCCGATCTTCGCCGGCGTCTGGGGCATTTTCGGCCACGGCAACGTCGCCGGCATGGGCGAGGCGCTCTACCAGGTGCGCGAGGACCTGCCGACGCTGCGCGCCCACAACGAGCAGGGCATGGCCCATGCCGCCATCGCCTTCGCCAAGGCGAGCTTCCGCCAGCGCTTCATGGCCTGCACAACCTCGATCGGCCCCGGCGCGCTGAACATGGTGACCGCCGCCGGCGTTGCCCATGTCAACCGCCTGCCCGTCCTGTTCTTGCCCGGCGACGTCTTCGCCAACCGCATTCCCGACCCGGTCCTCCAGCAGATCGAGAATTTCGGCGACGGCACCGTCTCGGTCAACGATGCCTTCCGCTGCGTCTCGCGCTATTTCGACCGCATCACCCGGCCCGAGCAGATCATCCCCGCGCTGAAGCGCACCATGCAGGTGCTGACCGACCCGGTCGATTGCGGCCCGGTGACGCTCTCGCTCTGCCAGGACGTGCAGGCCGAAGCCTATGATTATCCGGCGAGCCTCTTCGAAGAAAAGGTCTGGACGCAGCGTCGCCCGCGGCCGGACAGCGACGAACTCGCCGCCGCCATCGCAACGCTGCGCAAGGCGGAAAAGCCGCTGATCATCGCCGGCGGCGGCGTACTCTATTCGCAGGCGACCGCCGAATTGAAGGCCTTTGCCGGCATGCACGGCATTCCGGTCGCGGTCACCCAGGCCGGCAAGTCCGCGCTGCCGGACGACCATCCGCTCTGCATGGGCTCGATCGGCGTCACCGGCACCTCTGCCGCCAATGCCTTTGCCGAGGAAGCGGACGTCATCCTCGCCGTCGGCACGCGCATGCAGGACTTCACCACCGGCTCCTGGGCGCTGTTCAAGAATGACGGCGTCACGATGATCGGCCTCAACACTGCCGCCTTCGACGCCGCCAAGCACAACAGCCAGCCGCTCGTCGCCGATGCGCGCGAGGGCCTGACGCTGCTCTCCGAAGCGCTCGGCGGCTGGAAGGCGCCGGCCGCGGTGGAGGCGGCCGCAAAGTCCCGCAAGGCGGAATGGATGGCCGCCGCCAACCGGGCGACCGCGGCGACCAACGCGGCCCTTCCCTCCGACGCGCAGGTCATCGGCGCGGTGCAGCGCACGATCGGCGGGGAGAACTCGGTCCTCGTCTGCGCGGCCGGCGGCCTGCCGGGCGAGTTGCACAAGCTGTGGCAGGCCCACAGGCCGGGCGGCTACCACATGGAATACGGCTTCTCCTGCATGGGCTACGAGATCGCCGGCGGCCTCGGCGTCAAGCTGGCGCGGCCGGAGGCGGACGTCGTCGTCATGGTCGGCGACGGCTCCTACATGATGATGAACTCGGAGCTGTCGACCTCGATCATGCTCGGCCA
>CAMLOC010000362.1 GCA_946481465.1 uncultured Shinella sp.
CGCCACCTTCTCGGGCGCATAGCCGCAGGTCATCACCAGCGTCTCGTCCACAGGCACGCCCGCCTCGCCATGTGCATCGCGGAAGCCGCGCACGCGCTCCATCGTGTTGTGGTCGCTGCCGCGGCCGCCGACGAAGAGCAGGGGGCTCTTCTCGCCGAATTCCCGCTCGCAATTGGCGAGCACCCGGCGCGTCAGCTCCAGCGCGCCGCCGTAATTGTCCGAGATGATGGAGGGCGCGCGCGAGCCCGGAAGGTCGAGATTGATGGTGCGCACGCCGGCAGCGGCGCAAAGATCGACGATGCGGTCCGGGTCGGTGGCGCCCGTCGCGACCAGGCAGTCGACCTGGTAGGACAGCATGGCGCGCGCCGCCTCCACCTCCAGCGCCGGGTCGCGCTGCGTGCAGGTGATGATGGGAAAGAGGCCGCGCGCGCGGGCGAGCATCTCGAACTGCTCGACGATCGAAGCGAAATAGCGGTTGTCGTATTTCGGCACGATCATGCCGATGATCTTCGAGCGGTCGCGGCGCAGCACGCTCGCCTGCATGTTGAGCGCGTAGCCCTGTTCCTCGGCGAGTTTCGTGATCTTCTCTGCCAGCTTGACGCTGATGCGCCGCTTCTTCCAGTTGCCGTTGAGAACCGCGCTGACGGCGCTCGCCGAGGTGCCCGCCAGCTCTGCCAGATCGTAGATGGTCGTCCTTTTCGTCTGCGTCGTCCGCTTCACATGTCATCTCCGTTTCGTGAGCCACCTTGACACCAATGGCGTTTGGTGGCAATTCTTGCTTCATCGATTGAGCAAGCGTGCTCCATCGATGAATTTGCCTGAACAGCAAGACTGACCCAAGGGAGGAGTCAGACGGAGCATCGACGAACCGGACGTTGCGGCGCGGCCGCGGCGAACGATGATCTGCGCTTGTTTCGATGCGCGGAGCCGTCGATCCTGTCGCCCTTGGAGGCTTGAGGGAACCGGCGAAAAACCAACCGTGGAGGAACCCAATGAAGACGCTTACCCATCTGCTCGCCTCGACCGGCCTCGTCCTGTCGCTCGCCAGTGCCGCCTTCGCCCAGGAAGGGGCGACCGTCGCCTTCCTGATGCCCGACCAGGCTTCGACCCGCTATGAGCAGCACGACTATCCCGGCTTCAAGGCCGAGATGGAGAAGCTGTGCCCGAGCTGCACGGTGATCTACCAGAACGCCAATGCCGACGTCGCGCTCCAGCAGCAGCAGTTCAACTCCGTCATCGCGCAGGGCGCCAAGGTCGTCGTGCTCGATCCGGTCGATTCCGCGGCCGCCGCGGCGCTCGTCGAGATTGCCCAGTCGCAGGACGTCAAGGTCATCGCCTATGACCGCCCGATCCCCGACAAGCCGGCCGACTACTACGTTTCCTTCGACAACCAGGGCATCGGCCAGGCCATTGCGCAGTCGCTGGTCGATCACCTGAAGGCGAAGGGCGTTCCGGACGGCGCGGGCGTGCTGCAGATCAACGGCTCGCCGACCGACGCTGCCGCCGGCCTCATCCGCGACGGCATCGATTCCGCCCTCGACGCCTCGCCCTACAAGACGCTCGCCGAGTTCGACACGCCGGACTGGGCGCCGCCGAAGGCGCAGGAATGGGCGGCCGGCCAGATCACCCGCTTCGGCGACGAGATCAAGGGTATCGTCGCGGCGAACGACGGCACGGGCGGCGGCGCGATCGCGGCGCTGAAGGCGGCCGGCGTCAAGGAAATGCCGCCGGTGACCGGCAACGACGCGACCATCGCGGCGCTGCAGCTCATCATCTCGGGCGACCAGTACAACACGATCTCCAAGCCCTCGGAAATCGTCGCTGCCGCGGCGGCGAATGTCGCCGTCCAGCTCCTGAAGGGCGAGACGCCGGAAGCCACGCACAAGCTCTACGAGACGCCCTCGCAGCTTTTCGTCCCGGCGGTCGTGACGGCCGAGAACATCAAGGCCGAGATCTTCGACAAGGGCATCAACAAGCCGGAAGAGGTCTGCACCGGCGAATATGTTGAAGGTTGCCGCAAACTGGGCATCATCCAGTAAGCGATGCCAGCCGTGTCCGGCCGCAAATGCGGCCGGACATTTCCTATCCGCCGAAAGGTCAGTCCGAAGGTTCGGGGCCATGACAGCCATACTTCAAAATGCTCCCGCCAAGGGAGAACCGGTGCTGCGTCTTCGCGGCGTTTCGAAGAATTTCGGGGCCGTCTCCGCATTGACGGATATCGAGCTCGAGGTGAAGGCGGGCGAAGTCGTCGCGCTGGTCGGCGACAACGGCGCGGGCAAGTCGACGCTGGTCAAGGTGCTTGCCGGCGTGCACCAGCCGTCCTCGGGCACGGTCGAGTTTTGCGGCCAGCAGGTGACGCTCGACAGCCCGGCCAGGGCGCTGGACCTCGGCATCGCCACCGTGTTCCAGGACCTCGCGCTGTGCGAAAACCTCGACGTCGTCGCCAATCTCTTCCTCGGCCATGAGATGTCGCCCTGGGCGCTCGACGAAGTCGCCATGGAGGTGCGGGCCTGGACGCTGCTGCGCGAGCTTGCCGCGCGCATTCCCTCGGTTCGCGAGCCGATCGCCTCGCTTTCCGGCGGCCAGCGCCAGACGGTCGCCATCGCCCGCTCGCTGCTGCTGAACCCGAAGCTCATCATGCTGGACGAACCGACCGCCGCGCTCGGCGTCGCGCAGACGGCGGAGGTGCTGAACCTCATCGAGCGCGTGCGTGACCGCGGCCTCGGCGTCATCATCATCAGCCACAACATGGAGGACGTGCGCGCCGTCGCCGACCGCATCGTCGTGCTCCGCCTCGGGCGCAACAACGGCGTCTTCACGCCCGACTCGTCCAACCAGGAACTCGTTTCCGCCATCACCGGCGCGACGGACAATTCCGTCTCGCGCCGCGCCGAGCGCAAGTCTCACGTCCAGGAAAGCCACGGGGGCGCCGCATGAGCCAGAATCCTTCCCAGCCGATGCTGGACCGCAGCGACGAGCGCGTGCGCCACGACGACAGCCTTTCCGCCATGGCGCGCGGCTTCATCGACCGGGTGCGCTCCGGCGACCTCGGCATGTTGCCGGTCGCCGTCGGCCTCGTCGTCATCTCCGTCGTCTTCTCCGCACTGAACCCGATCTTCCTTGCGCCGAACAACCTGGTGAACCTCCTGTTCGACTGCGCGACGGTCGGCGTCATCTCGCTCGGCATCGTCTGCGTGCTGGTGCTCGGCGAGATCGATCTTTCGGTCGGCTCGATGAGCGGCCTTGCCTCCGCCATGGTCGGCGTGCTCTGGGTCAACCAGGGCTGGCCGATCGTCGGCGCCATCCTTGCCGCCCTCGTGGTGGGGGCAGGCGTCGGCCTCCTCTATGCGATGCTCTACAATCGCCTGGGCATGCCGAGCTTCGTCGCCACGCTCGCCGGCCTTCTCGCGCTGCTTGGCTTGCAGCTCTACATTCTCGGCCCGACCGGTTCGATCAACCTGCCCTATGCCTCTTCGCTGGTGCGCTTCGGCCAGATCCTCATCATGCCCGACTGGCTGTCCTACACGCTGGCGCTCGTGCCGGGGCTCGTGATGATCGGCCGGGGGCTTCGCACCCGCACCCAGCGCATTGCCGCCAATCTCTCGGCCCAGCCGATGCGGGCGCTGATCCTGAAGGCCGTGGTGCTGACGGCGGCGCTGGAAGTCGCCGTCTTCTACCTCAATCTCGGCCGCGGCCTTCCCTGGATGTTCGCCCTCTTCGTCGCGCTTGCCGTCGTCCTCAACTACGCGCTGACGCGCACCAAATGGGGCCGCTCCATGTTCGCCGTCGGCGGCAACAAGGAGGCGGCGCGCCGCTCGGGCATCAACGTGCGCCGCATCTACATGAGCGCCTTCATGCTGTGCTCGACGCTGGCGGCGCTCGGCGGCATCCTCTCGGCCTCGCGCCTCGCCTCGTCGAGCCAGCAGGCCGGCACCGGCGACGTCAACCTCAACGCCATCGCCGCGGCGGTCATCGGCGGCACGAGCCTGTTCGGCGGGCGCGGCAGCGCCTATTCGGCCCTCCTCGGCATCATCGTCATCCAGGCGATCTCGAACGGCCTGACGCTGCTCAACCTCTCGTCGTCGCTGCGCTACATGATCACCGGGGCCGTCCTTGCCATCGCCGTCATCGTCGATTCGCTCGCCCGGCGCTCGCGCGTCAGCCACGGCCGCGCCTAACGAATACTGGAATGGAGTTTTAGACCATGGCCGACCTCATGAAGGGCAAGATCGCCGCCATTACCGGTGCCGCCTCCGGCATCGGCCTCGAATGCGCCAGGACCCTCCTTGCCGAAGGGGCGAAGGTGGTGCTCGTCGACCGGGCGAAGGACAAACTGGAACAGCTCTGCCAAGAGCTTGGTCCCAGTGCCCTGCCGCTCGTCGTCGATCTCCTCAACCCGCAGGACGTCTCCGGCATGCTGCCGCGCATCCTCGATATCGCCGGCGGGCTCGATATTTTCCACGCCAATGCCGGCGCCTATATCGGCGGGCCGGTGGCGGAGGGCGATCCCGATGCCTGGGACCGCATGCTGAACCTCAACATCAACGCCGCCTTCCGCTCGGTCCATGCGGTGCTGCCTTACATGATCGGGAAGAAGACGGGTGATATCCTCTTCACCTCGTCGATCGCCGGTGTTGTGCCCGTCGTCTGGGAGCCGATCTACACCGCCTCGAAATTCGCGGTGCAGGCCTTCGTGCATTCGACGCGCCGCCAGGTGGCGCAGCATGGCGTGCGCGTCGGCGCGGTGCTGCCGGGGCCGG
>CAMLOC010000363.1 GCA_946481465.1 uncultured Shinella sp.
GGTATCTCCCCGCGTCCATTTCAGCGTTGCGAAGACGGCCGCCATGTTCGCCCCATCCTCATCGAGGAGCGGTGCCGTGACGGCGAGGCAGGGCTGGCGGAGCGCCGAATCGCGGTCCGAGCGGAAACCGTGGAAGAACCGCCACTGCGAAACCGCGCGGCGGAACGTACCGACCTCGGGATAATGCCCGGCATCGCCGAGAAGCGCTACGGCCGTCTCCGAGGTCAGCGCCTGCTCGGGATACTCCACCATCCGGCCCGCCTCGCTGCGCACCATGATGCCTGGTCCGCCGCGTTTCATCATGGTCACCGGCCGGCGGCCGGTTTCGATCGACAATTCCTCGGCCTTGACCTGCGGCTCGAAGGCAAATCCCGCGGCGTCTATCGGCGGCCGCAATCCCGCCTCCACGCGATAGCGGAAGGTGACCGCGCGGTCCTCATCGAGCAGTTCGGCTTCAAGGCGGATTCGCACCGGTTCATTCGCCCGCCGCCTGCCCGTCCAGAGCGCCGAGGCCATGCCGCCCTCCGCCGCGATCTCATGGGCGAAGCTGCCGCGCACCGCCGCCTGCACCAGCTGCAGCGAGCGGTAGAGGTTGGACTTGCCCGCCCCGTTCTCGCCGACGAACAGGTTCACGCGCCCGAGATCCATGCGGATCGAACGCAGCGAACGGTAGTTTTCGGCGGACATGGACCGCAAGAGCATGATGGCCCCGGATTGGTGACGACGACGCTCTATATAAGCGCCTGATCCCCCCCGTGAAGCCAACGTTAACGCAAATCGTCGATCCTCTTTGCATGACCGAACTTCTCATCATCGCCGATCCCGCGCTTCTCGCGGAGCGGCAGGCCTGGCTGGACGCGCTTTCCAATGAGAGGCGGCTTTCCGGCAACACGCTGGACGCCTATGAGCGCGACACCCGCCAGTTCCTCGCTTTCCTGACACAGCATCTGGCGGCCCCGGCCCGCCTCAAGGACATCGGCGACCTTCGCCCGGCGGACCTGCGCGGCTTCCTCGCCGCCCGCCGCCGCGACGGCGCGGGCGCCCGCACGCTCGGCCGCGGCCTTGCAGGCCTGCGCTCGTTCCTGCGCCATCTGGAGCGCAAGGGCCTCGCCAATGCCGCCGGCGCCTCCGCCGTGCGCTCGCCGAAACAGCCGAAATCCCTGCCGAAGCCGCTCTCCGACCGGCAGGCAATCGCCGTCGTCGACGCCCATGAGCAACTGGCCGAGGAACCGTGGATCCGCGCGCGCAATGCCGCGGTCCTGACGCTCCTCTACGGCTGCGGCCTGCGCATTTCCGAGGCGCTGTCGCTGACGCCTGCCGATTTTTCCGGAAAGCCGAGCGCGCTGCGCATCACCGGCAAGGGCGACAAGACCCGCATCGTACCGCTGATCGCCCCGGCCCTTGCCGGCGTGAAGGATTACATGGAACTCTGCCCCATGCCGCTTGCGGAAGACAGGCCGCTCTTCCGCGGCGCCCGCGGCGGCCCCTTGCAGCCGGCGATCATCCAGCGCGAGATGCAGAAGCTGCGCGGCGCGCTGGGCCTGCCCGACAGCGCGACGCCCCATGCGCTGCGCCATTCCTTCGCCACGCACCTTTTGGCGGGCGGGGGGGACCTGCGCACCATCCAGGAACTGCTCGGCCATGCCAGCCTTTCCACCACGCAGGTCTATACCGGTGTCGATTCCGCCCGGCTGCTCGAAATCTACGACCGCGCCCATCCGCGGGCATGAGGCGTTAAGGGATTGTGAGGACGGGACGGCTAGGGTCCGCCGAAATGCAGGGAGTGCGACCATGACAGTCCTTCTTCGCCGGCAGCGTCCGGCGCTTGCCGACCGGTTGGCCGAGGCCGGTCTCTGGGGGCTCGCCGCCATCCATGTGCTGGCCGCGCTCGCCTTTCTCTTCGTGCTCGCCGCCCTCTCGCCGGCCCGGGCGGAGGAGCCGCCGGCCTGCGGCGGCGTCAACCTTATGGAGAAATTCGAGAAGGACGATCCGGCCGGCTACGCGAAGCTGCGCGCCGAGGCCGACGCCCTGCCGAACGGCAAGGGCATCTTCTGGAAGATCGAGAAGGACGGACGGGCCGCCTCCTGGCTGCTCGGCACCATGCATGTAACGGACCCGCGCGTGCTGGCCATGCCGGAAGCCGCACGCACCGCCTTTGCCGCGGCCGCGACCATCGTGGTCGAATCGGACGAGATCACCGACGAGAAGAAGGCCGCCGCTGCGATGCTCGGCCGCCCGGACCTCACCATGTTCACCGACGGCAGGTCCATCACCGACTTCCTCGACGAGGAGGATGCTGGAAAGCTGGCGGACGGCCTGAAGAGCCGTGGCCTCTCGCTTGCCGCCGTCGGCCGCATGAAGCCGTGGATGATCGCCAGTTTCGTCGCCCTTCCCGCCTGCGAGATCGCCCGAAAGACGGCCGGCGCGGCCTTCCTCGACCAGCGCCTCGCAAGGGACGCGCTTGCCGAAGGCAAGACGCTGAAGGGCCTCGAAACGCTCGTCGAGCAGATTTCCGCCCTCGATTCCCTGCCGCTCGAGCCGCAGGTCCAGGGCCTGGTGCAGACGCTGGAACTCGGCGACACGCTGAAGGACGTCATCGAGACGATGAGCCAGCTCTATCTCTCCGGCGATACCGGCATGATCATGCCGATGATGCGCGCCGCCGCGCCCGAGACGGACGCCGACGCGAAAGCCTATGCCGATTTCGAGCAGCGCATCATCATCGACCGCAACCACACGATGGCGGAGCGCGCCGCGCCGATTCTGGCCGACGGCAACGTCTTCGTCGCCGTCGGCGCATTGCATCTTGCCGGCCCGGAAGGCGTGGTCGAACTGCTGCGCAAGCAAGGGTTCACCGTCACCGCCGTGCCCTGAGGCTCAGGCCTTGCGCGGACGCGAGACCCTTTTGCCGATGCCCGCCAGCATGGTGCGCACGATCAGCTTGTGAAACGGCAGCACGGCGGCAAGATAGAGGCGACCGAACAGGTTGTTGCGATGGACGAGCGTCATGACGCTGAGGGTCTGGCCGCACGGCCGGTCCTGCCGGACATCGATGACGATGCGGAAATCCAGGTGCCGGTCGTCGAAACCGAGCACCACGCGGTCGTCGTCGGCGCTGACCACCGGAAAACCGCCGATCTCCGTCTCCGACGGCGCAGCCTTCCCGGCCGCCCCCTTCAGGCCGAAGGGCCGGACGAGCGCATTGCGCAGCACCATGAGCCGGCGTATCCAGGCCGGCGGATGTTCGAGCGCCAGCCGCGCCGCCTCCCGCGCCGTGAGGTTTTCGACGGGCAGGCCCAGCGTGAAGCGATCCGCCCAGTCGGCGGCGGGCAGAAGCGGATGCGGAAGCGAGACGGGTCTCGAAACGGGGGACATGAAGGCCATCCTTGAAGGCCTCCATGGTGCCCCTCTTCGCCGGGCGAAGACAGGCGGCCGGTTGTCGCAGCCGCCTGACCGGATCACATATGGATCGGCTTGAAGAAGGTCGCGAGGGCGGCTTCCTTGACGGCTTCCGACATGGTCGGGTGCGCATGGCAGGTGCGGCCGAGGTCTTCGGAAGAGCCGCCGAATTCCATCAGCACGGCCGCCTCGTGGATCATCTCGCCGGCGCCGAAGCCGACGATGTGCACGCCGAGCACGCGGTCGGTCTCCTTGTCGGCGAGAACCTTGACGAAGCCGTCCGTCGCCAGCATGGCGCGAGCGCGGCCGTTCGCGGTGAAGGGGAACTTGCCGGCCTTGTAGGCGATGCCCGCGGCCTTCAGCTCCTCTTCCGTCTTGCCGACGGAGGCGACTTCCGGCTGGGTGTAGACGACGCTCGGAATGACGTCGTAGTTCACATGGCCGGCCTGGCCCGCGATGATCTCGGCGAGGGCAACGCCCTCGTCTTCCGCCTTGTGGGCGAGCATCGGGCCGCGCACCACGTCGCCGATGGCATAAATGCCGGCAACGTTCGTCTGGAAGTGATTGTCGATCTCGACGCGGCCGCGATTGTCCACCGCGACGCCGGCTTCCTTGAGGCCGAGGCCTTCGGTGTAGGGCTTGCGGCCGGTGGCGATCAGCACGACGTCGGCCTCGATCGTGGCGGCCTCGCCGCCCTTGACGGGCTCGAAGGTCACCTTGGCGCCGGAGCCCGCCTTTTCGACGCCCGTCACCTTGGCGCCCAGCTTGAATTCCATGCCCTGCTTGACCAGCATGCGCTGGAACTGCTTGGAGACGTCGCCGTCCATGCCGCCGAGGATCGTGTCGAGATATTCGACCACGGTGACCTTGGCGCCGAGGCGAGCCCAGACGGAGCCGAGCTCGAGGCCGATCACGCCGCCGCCGACGACGATCAGATGGCCCGGCACCTTCTCAAGCGCGATGCCGCCGGTGGAGGAGACGATGACCGTCTCGTCGATCTCGACCGGTACGCCCGGAATGCCGGCGACGTCGGAACCGGTGGCGATGACGATGTTCTTCGTCTCCAGGACCTGTTCCCCGCCCTTGTCGTCGGTGACCGAGACCTTGCCGGCGCCGAGCACCTTGCCGGTGCCCTGGATGCCGTCGATCTTGTTCTTCTTGAACAGGAAGGCGACGCCGTCGACATTCGACTTCACCACCGCATCCTTGTGGGCCAGCATCTTCTCGAGGTTGAGGCCGACACCCGACAATTCGATGCCGAGGCTTTCCATGCCGTGGCTGGCATGGGCATAGAGCTCGGAGGCATGCAGCAGCGCCTTGGAGGGAATGCAGCCGACATTGAGGCAGGTGCCG
>CAMLOC010000364.1 GCA_946481465.1 uncultured Shinella sp.
CGGGCGAAGGCCGTGCAATGGCCGCCGCGGAAGCCGCGATCGCCAACCCGCTGCTCGACGAGACCTCGATGAAGGGTGCGCAGGGCCTCCTGATCTCCATCACCGGTGGCCGTGACCTCACCCTCTTCGAAGTCGACGAAGCCGCGACCCGTATCCGCGAGGAAGTCGATCCGGACGCAAACATCATTCTCGGCGCGACCTTCGACGAAGAGCTCGAAGGCCTCATCCGCGTTTCCGTTGTTGCAACCGGTATCGACCGCGCGGCCTCGGAGGTGGCTGCACGTAATGCTGACTTTCGCAACCTCAGCAAGCCGGTAACTCGCCCCTCCGCCGCCGTTCCGGTCCAGCCGCAGATCCAGGCCGCCGCGCCCCAGCCGCAGCCGGTTCAGCAGCCCGTCCTGCAGCAGCCGGTCGTCCAGCAGCCGGTTATCGACCCGATCGCCGAAGCCATCCGCGCCTCGGAAGAGACCCTCGAGCGGGAACTCGCCATTCCGGTGAGCCGTCCGGTTCAGGTGCAGCAGCCTGTCGCTTCCGTCCACGAAGAGCCGCGCCTGCAGAACCGTCTCTTCGCGGCTCCGGCTGAAGCCCCGGTCGTCCAGCGTGCCGCTCCGGTGCAGCAGCCGATGCAGCAGGCTCCGGTCATGCAGCAGCGCGTCGAGCCGTCGGCTCCGATCATCCGTCAGGAACCGCAGGCGACGCGCATGCCGAAGATCGAGGACTTCCCGCCGGTCGTGCAGGCCGAGATCGATCACCGCGCCGCCCAGCAGCCGGTCGCCTCGCACGGCGAGGAGCGTGGTCCGATGGGTCTCCTGAAGCGCCTGACGTCCTCGCTCGGCCGTCATGAGGAGGCGCAGGCCGTCCAGGAGCCGGTCGCCCAGCCGCAGCAGCAGCGTCGCCCGCTCTCGGCCGAGGCCAGCCTCTACGCCCCGCGCCGCGGCCAGCTCGACGACCATGGCCGCGCCAATCCGCAGCCGCGTTCGCTCGGCGAGGACGACCAGCTCGAAATCCCGGCCTTCCTGCGCCGCCAGTCGAACTGAGGCCTCTTCGCAAGCCCGTTTTCGAAATGCCCGGACCCTGGTCCGGGCATTTTTGATTCGCGTCTGATTTCAAGCGCTTGCCGCGGAAATAAAGCGTAACAAAGCGAAAGAAACAGTGATTTGTGTAGCCCTGAGGGACCTACTACATTCAGCCTAGGCACAGGGGCCAGTCAGGGATCGGATGCCGGCATCACGCCGGAGCGCATCAAATCACTCCAGACGTTGAGGCGGACTTGTCGGTGGGCGCGGCGCGCCCGGCCAAGGGTTTCCTTGGGCCAATGAAAGACCGGGGCTCCCGCGAGCCCATCAAAGACAGAATGTCGGCGAGGAATGAGCCGGCAGCAAGACGAGGCGAATGCACATGACGATCGGTATGCTCGGTTTCCAGACGACGATTGCGAGCCCGGTGACCATTTCGGGCACGGGCGTCCATTCCGGCGCGGCCGTGTCGATCACCTTCAATCCGGCCGAGGCCGACAGCGGCATCGTCTTCCAGCGCCTGCACGACGACGGCACCGTCAGCGAATACCGCGCGGTCTCCGCGCAGGTCGGCAACACGGATCTGTGCACCGTCCTCGGCTTCTCCCTTGCGACGTCCATCGCCACCGTCGAGCATGTCATGGCCGCGCTCTATGCGCTCGGCCTCGACAACGTCCTCATCGAGGTGCACGGCGCCGAGATGCCGATCATGGACGGCAGTTCCGCGCCGTTCATCGACGCCATCGACCAGGTCGGCCTCATCCCGCTCGCCGTCAAGCGCCGCTATATCCGCATCGTCAAGCCGGTGCGCGTCGAGGCCGGCGCGTCCTGGGCCGAGTTCTCGCCCTATGACGGCACGCGCTTCGAGGTCGAGATCGATTTCGACTGCCCGCTGATCGGCCGCCAGTCCTGGAAGGGCGACCTGACGCCGGGTACCTTCCGCAACGAACTGTCGCGCGCCCGCACCTTCGGCTTCATGCGCGACGTGGAGAAGCTCTGGGCGGCCGGCTTCGCGCTCGGCTCGTCGCTGGAAAACTCCGTCGTCATCTCCGACGACAACACCGTGATCAATGTCGAGGGCCTGCGCTATGCCGGCGACGAGTTCGTGCGCCACAAGACGCTCGACGCGGTCGGCGACCTTGCGCTTGCCGGCGCGCAGTTCATCGGCTGCTACCGCTCCTATCGCGGCGGCCACAAGATGAACGCCCATGCGCTGAAGGCGCTGCTCAGCGACCGGACGGCCTATGAGGTCGTCGAGGCCTCCGTGCCGCGTTCGCGCGCCGGCCAGCGTGAGCTGATCGCCGTCAACGCGCCGGAATTCGCACCCTGGTCCCTCTGAGGGGGATCTTTTCCGGCTGCAGCCTTCCAGACGGCCTTGCCATAAAAATGCGTTAATGCGCCGGCATGGCGTTGCGGTCTTCAGGCATTTGGAGATACAACGCGGGGCGCGCGCGGCGGGTTACCGCATCGCGTCCGTTGAACTGGGATTGTCACATGGTTGTTGCAGGGTCTGTTGGTGTGAAGAAGACGGCGCGCATTGTCTATCTTACGCTTTTTGCGGCGGCTTCGCCTGTCGTTCTTTCTGCGTGCCAGTCGGATCCGGACATCGACATCACCAAGCTGACCGGCGAGACCGAGCCGGCCGACACGCTCTACAACCAGGGCCTTGCCAACCTCAATGCCGGCAAGGTGGGTGAGGCGAGCCGCAAGTTCGAGGCCGTCGACCGCCAGCATCCCTTCTCCGAGGAAGCGCGCAAGGCGCTCGTCATGTCGGCCTTCACCAATTACCGCCAGGGCCGCAACGAAGAGGCGATCACCGCCGGAAAGCGCTATCTCAACCTCTATCCGGGTTCGGAAGACGCGGCCTATGCGCAATATATCGTCGGCCTCGCCTACTGGAAGCAGATCCCGAGCGTGACGCAGGACCAGCGCGCCTCCGCGCAGACGCTGGAAGCCATGCAGGCCGTCGTCGAGAACTATCCCGATTCGGAATATGTCGAGGACGCGCAGAGCAAGATGCGCTTTGCCCGCGACCAGCTCGCCGGCAAGGAAATGCAGGTCGGCCGCTACTATCTCGAGCGCAAGGAATATATCGCGGCCGCCAGCCGCTTCCGCGTCGTCGTCGAGAAATATCCGATGACCAACCAGATCGAGGAAGCGCTCGCCCGTCTCGTCGAGACCTATTACGCCATGGGCGTGGATACGGAAGCGCAGACGGCGGCGGCGGTCCTCGGCCATAACTATCCCGACAGCCAGTGGTATGCCGACAGCTACAAGCTGCTTCAGTCGAAGGGGCTTGAGCCGCGCGAGAACAGCGGATCCTGGATTTCCCGCGCCGGCAAGAACCTGCTCGGCGTCTGACCTAAGAGCAAACACCGGATGCTGGCGCAGCTTTCGATCCGCGATATCGTCCTGATCGAACGGCTCGACCTTGCTTTCGAGCCGGGCCTCTCCGTGCTGACGGGCGAAACGGGTGCCGGCAAGTCCATCCTTCTCGACAGCCTGTCGCTCGCCCTCGGCGGGCGGGGCGACGGTTCGCTGGTGCGCCACGGCGTGGAGCGCGGCCAGGTGACGGCCGTCTTCGACGTGCCGCAGGGCCATGCCGCCCGCATGCTGCTGCGCGACAACGGCATCGACGACGACGGCGACCTGATCTTCCGCCGCCAGCAATCCGCCGACGGGCGCACCAAGGCCTTCGTCAACGACCAGCCGGTCTCCGTGCAGCTGATGCGCCAAGCCGGCCAGCGCCTCGTCGAGATCCACGGCCAGCACGACGACCGCGCGCTTGTCGACACCGACGCGCACCGCCTTCTGCTCGACGCCTTCGGCGGCCTCGGCGAGACGGCGGGCGACGTCGGCACGCTCTACCACCAGTGGAAGGAGGCCGACCGCACATTGCGCCGCCACCGCGAGAAGGTGGAGGCGGCGGCCCGCGAGGCCGATTACCTGCGCTCTTCCGTCGAGGAGCTGGAAACCCTCTCGCCGCAGGACGGCGAGGAGGATGCGCTGGCCGAAGTCCGCGCCCGCATGATGAAGGCCGAGCGCATTGCCGGCGACATCAACGAGGCGAGCGAATTCCTGAACGGCAATGCCTCGCCCGTGCCGCTCATCGCCGCGCTGGTGCGCCGGCTGGAGCGCAAGAGCCACGAGGCGCCGGGCCTTCTGGAGGAGACGGTCGAACTGCTCGACCAGGCGCTGAACCAGCTTTCCGACGCGCAGATGGCCGTCGACGTGGCGCTGCGCAAGACCGAATACGATCCGAAGGAGCTGGAGCGCACGGAAGAGCGCCTCTTCGCCCTGCGCGCCGCCGCCCGCAAATATTCCGTTCCGGTCACCGGCCTTCCGGCGCTTGCCGCGAAGATGATCGCCGACCTTGCCGATCTCGATGCCGGCGAGGAGAAGCTGGTGCGGCTCCAGGCCCATCTTGCCGAGACGCGCGCCGCCTTCGACCTGGCCGCCCGCTCGCTCTCGCAAAAGCGCCACCATGCCGCCGAGGCGCTGGCCGCCGCCGTCATGGCCGAACTGCCGGCGCTGAAGCTGGAGCGCGCGCGCTTCACGGTCGAGATCACAACCGACCCGGAGGGCGGCGCGGAGGAGGGGATCGACACGGTCGAATTCCACGTCCAGACCAATCCCGGCACGCGGCCCGGCCCGATCATGAAGGTCGCATCCGGGGGCGAGCTTTCCCGTTTCCTCCTGGCGCTCAAGGTGGCGCTGGCCGATCGCGGT
>CAMLOC010000365.1 GCA_946481465.1 uncultured Shinella sp.
GCGGCCCGGTGCCGACTTCTTCGGTTATCTCGATCCTGACGGCAGCGGTCGTACGACTTCGTCCGACTATGCCTTCGACGATCCCAATACCTTCAAGACCTATGGCGTCACGGGCCGCCTCAGCGTTGACATGGGCGACGTGACACTCACCGCGCTTTCCGATTACAAGCATTTCGACAAAAACTTTAGCCTCGACGTGGATGCAAGCCCGGTAAACCAGTTTTTCTGGCACGGCGTCTCAAAGGTGAAGAGCTTTTCCCAGGAACTTCGTTTGAACGGCAAGACCGGTCCACTCACATGGGTCGCCGGCGGCTATTTCCTGACGATCGACAATCACAGCGTTCACGGAATCGGCGCGCTGCCGGACAGCGCCTTCCCGATCGCGTCGTGGGACCAGCCACGCATCGCCGATCTGAAGACCAAATCCTATTCGGCATTCGGTCAGCTCGAATATGAGGTGACGGACACCGTCACGCTGATCGGCGGCTTGCGGGCTTCGCGCGAGAAGAAGGATTACGACTTCCGCGTTCTCTTCGTCTTCCCGAACGACAATGGCAATCCTTTCGGATGGGACTATGCGCCGGCAATCGACTTCCCGGGTGTCTCGCAAGGCCTCTTCACGGCCAAGACATCACAGACATTGTGGTCATGGAAGGCGCAGGTGAACTACAAACCCGATCGGAACTTTCTGTTCTACCTCGGCGTGACGCAGGGAGCCAAGGCCGGCAGCTTCAATGCCGGCGCTCCGCCGCTTGCCCCGTCGGATATCCCCTACAAGGCGGAAAAGCTGATCTCGTACGAAGCGGGAATCAAATCCACGCTGTTCGATCGGCGGCTGCGCCTCAACGCCTCGGCGTTCTATTATGATTATAACAATTACCAGGCCGCTCGCTGGCTGGACTTCTCAAGCCTCATCGTCAATGCCGACGCTTATATCTATGGCGGCGAAGCCGAGCTCGTCGCTTCGTTCACCGACAGTCTGGAGGGCTCGCTCAACATAGGCTACCAGAAGAACAAGGTGAAGGACGTGCCGATCGGCGGCACGCTTCGCGACGTCCAGACCACCTTCGCGCCCGAATGGACGCTGTCGGCACTACTCCGTTACACGATACCAGCACCAGTCGCCGGCGGTTCGCTCGCGTTGCAGGTGAACGGCAATTATCAGTCCAAGGTCTGGCATAATCTCAACAACTTCGATGCCAACAGCCTCAAGGGTTGGGGGATCGTTAACGCCCGGATCGATTGGAAGAGCGGCGACGACAAGCTCAAATTGTCCCTGTTCGCCAATAACCTCTTCGACAAGGTCTACGACACTGTCGGCTTCGATTTGTCCCAGATTTGCGGTTGCAATCTTTCGGCCCAGGGCAAGCCGCGCTGGATAGGTGTCCAGGCCCGTTACGGTTTTTGATTTATGTGGAGGCCGTCATCGCCCTGCGTGAGGCGGCCTCTACGTTCAAGGCAGATCGGCACTCCAGGGCCTCCGTGAATGAGGACGATGATGATGCGCGTAGAGTCAAATATAAGGGAATGCCGACTGTCCATGGCTTCAAAGCCCATGCTGGGGCAGATGCCGATACGGTATTGGTCGAGAAAGTCTCAGTTGCATCTGTCAATATCAACGACCGCAGGCCCCGAAGCGCTGCCCGACAATCCCGGCGAAGTGTTTGCCGACAGCGCCTATCGCGGCAGTCATTTTCATGCGCCGTGCGTACAAAAGGTAGCATACCGCGGATTGCCGCCATTGGCATGTGGGGTCGCGACGAATGGGAAACGCAGCGTAAGCGTACCTTGAACATTCTCGCGGCCTAGCTAGGCTGAAGATTCACAATAAGCCTTTTTACTCTTAATTTGCGCCGGGAGACCTTCCCTTGGCCGTCTGCCAGACGAATCAGCTCCCCAGATGTTCACGCGAAGATATCCTCGCCGCGCAGGGCTCGCCCAAACATGGCGAACAGCGCGCGGCTGATCTCATTGCTGTCTGCATCCCATTCAGGGTGCCACTGTACGCCGAGCAGCGGCGCGCCGTTGATCTGGCCGGAGACGGCTTCAATGATGCCATCGGGCGATCGCGCTTCGGGGGTGAGCTCGTGCGCGAGACGATCGATTGCCTGGTAATGGACCGAGTTGACCGAAATCCGGTTTCGGCCGAGCGTACGAAGCAGCAATCCCTCAGCCATCAGTTCCACCTCATGCGAATGACCGAACATTTCGTCGCGCGAGGCGTTTTCAGGCGCGTGGTGGTCGGAAAGATTGCGCCTCAGCGTTCCGCCCAAAGCCACGTTCAATTCCTGGTGGCCGCGGCAGATACCAAATACAGGCAGGCCCCGTCCGATCATCTCTTCCACCATTGGCAGACTTGTCGAATCGCGCGCAGGGTCCAGGGGATCGACGTCCCCTGCGTTATTGTCGCTATAACGCTCGGGGGCGACATTGGAGGGGCTGCCGGTTAGCAGAAGGCCATCGATTCTGCCGGCGACTTCACGGACGTCCATTAGATCGGGAATGGCCGGAATGAGCATGGCGGCAACGTCGGCGTATCGAACCACGGCACGGACGTAGCGCGAGATCACGGCTTGCGCGGGTTCGCCGTCGACGGTTCGAATGCAACAGGTGATGCCGAGAACGGGTTTTGCTGTCACTGCGGGAAGCTTATCGTCACTGCCTTGAGATCGGCATATTTATGAAGCGCATGGAGGCTTCTGTCGCGGCCGAAGCCGGACTGCTTGAAGCCTCCGAACGGCATCGTGATATCGCACGCGTCCCAGCCATTGATCCAGACCAGACCGGCATGCAACCGCCGAGCGGCGCGATGCGCCCGTGAGATGTCGGCGGTCCAGACGCCGGCGGCGAGGCCATAGATTGTGTCATTGGCGATCCGGAAAGCATCGGCCTCATCTTCAAAGCCGATCACGCCCAACACAGGCCCGAACACCTCCTCACGTGCGAGCGTCGAGGCGGGCGAGACCGCATCGAAGACAGTCGGCTCCACATAATAGCCGCCCGTTTCTTCCAGCACCCGCCGTCCGCCGACGACAAGTCGAGCGCCTTCGGCCGCCGCGGTGTCAATATAGCGAAGCGCTGTCTGCATTTGGCGTTCGCTGATCATGGCGCCGAATCGCGTTTCCAAATTGAGTGGGTCGCCTGGCTGGATCGTGCTGGCGATCTCGGCTACGCGAGCGACAAACCGATCTCTGACGCTGTTCTCCACAAGTAGGCGAGATGCGGCGGTGCAGACCTCGCCCTGATTGTAGAACACGCCCCATGCAGCCGCTTGAGCGGCCGCTTCCATGTCTGGGCAGTCGGCGAAGACTATTTGGGGAGACTTGCCGCCAAGCTCCAGGCTTATCCGCTTGAGATTGCTTTCGCCCGAATATGCCATCAGCAGACGCCCGACCGGACCAGATCCAGTGAAGGCGATCATGTCGACGTCCATATGCAGTGCGAGAGCCTTCCCGGCGACAGTGCCGAGGCCGGGGATCACATTGAGCACGCCATCCGGCAACCCCGCCTCCATTGCGAGCTCACCAAGGCGGATAGCGGTCAATGGAGATTGCTCGGCGGGCTTCAAAACCACGCTGTTGCCCATCCCCAGCGCAGGCGCTACCTTCCACATCGCCATGTGCAGCGGGAAGTTCCAAGGTACGATGGCCCCGATCACTCCCAGCGGTTCGTGCACGGCGTAGGAGAAGCGCCCCGGCGAGTGTGGACCGACCTCACCATAGATCTTGTCCAGCGCTTCCGCATAGTATCTGAGCGTGCCGATCGCTAGTGTAACATCGACGCGGCGCGCCTCCGCAATCGGCTTGCCGGTGTCCAGTGCCTCTAGAAATGCAAGGTCGTCAGCATTGTCTTCAAGAAGATTGCCAAGCCGAAAAAGAATATTTTTCTTCTCCAGCAATCCGAGATCGCGCCAGCGCCCGTCCTCGAAGGCTGCGCGGGCTGCCCGCACAGCCTCGTCCACATCACGTTCGTCACAGGACGCTACAGGCCCGATGCTGCGACCATCGCGTGGCGAAAGATTGTCGAATGTTCCGCCGCTCGTCTCGGAACGCACTTTCCCGCCAATAATGGCTCCCCGTTGAATGGGGAGAGACGTCAATCCGGTTGTTGCAATTGGCTGCACGTCTGGCTTCGCCTTCTCTTCAATGCGCTGACGCTCGCTCACACAGGCTTAGAACGCTTAGGGACCACTTCGCCCGAGAACGCTCCTCTACATCCGGACCAGAAAAGCGAATTCGGCTCACTCACCTATAAAGCAATGTCTGTGCCAATATCAGATGGCCCAGTGATTGGCGGGTTAGCTCGCATTATTGCGGCTCGGTCGCTTGCCTCGGCATCCGCCAGTCGACTAGGCGCCGCAAATTCGCATCGTTTTCTGCATTTTGGCATCGCTGTTTGGCGATGCTTCCAGATCGCGGCGCTTAACGGGTGTCGTAGGCGCCGGGCTGGAGGGGCCGACCGATGGGGACCGCTTATCGATCGTCGCGCGGTTACCCAAGGCCGCGGCGCATGTGGAGGATGCGGTCGCCCGAGGCGCGGTTCTGCCACGAGGAAACCTTCAGCCTGTTGCAAAATCGATCAGAACCTCAGCACCTCGTCGACATACATGGCGATCGGGTTGACTGCCTTGGGGCCATAAAAGTACATCCTCGCCCAGAAGCTGAATCGCGTGCGGTCGGACATCGTGCGGAATGCCCCGCGGCCGAGATCTAATCAGGCAGATCCCACTCC
>CAMLOC010000366.1 GCA_946481465.1 uncultured Shinella sp.
TGGTGAAGATGGGCACGACCGCCAACCAGAAGCGCCTGTTCTTCAACCTGCGCCGCATGAAGAGCAAGATCCAGGCGATCGACGACGGCGACCTGAAGCCCGACCAGGTGAAGGAGATCGCCACCAAGCTGAAGGTCTCGGAAGAGGAAGTCGTCTCGATGAACCGCCGCCTCACCGGCGACGCCTCGCTGAACGCGCCGATCAAGGCCGGCGAGGGCGAATCCGGCCAGTGGCAGGATTGGCTCGTCGACGACCACGACAGCCAGGAACAGACGCTGATCGAGCAGGACGAACTGGACACGCGCCGCGCCATGCTGGCCCGCGCCATGGGCGTCCTCAACGAGCGCGAACGCCGCATCTTCGAGGCCCGGCGCCTCGCCGAGGATCCGGTGACGCTGGAAGAGCTCTCCGCCGAGTTCGACATCAGCCGCGAGCGCGTCCGCCAGATCGAGGTCCGCGCCTTCGAGAAGGTGCAGGAGGCCGTTCAGAAATACGCGGCCGAACAGGCCCGCGCGGTGCGCGTCATCGAAGACGCCTGATCGGCGGCAAGACGATGATCCAAAAAAGGCCCGGCATCGCTGCCGGGCCTTTGTTTTTTCCCCGAATGTCCGCTTACTGGCCCGGCGCCCCGAGCGTCGCCCAGGCTTTCATCACCGTGTCGAAGGCTTCCGTCCCGGCGGTGCCCTTGTCGAGGGTGATCAGCGCGCGCCGGCCGTTGCGGTAGGTGATCGGAATGTCGATCCAGCTGCGCGTGCGCAGGAGTTCGGTGTTCTTGGCAATCGCTTCCGGAAAATCGTTGAGCGCGATCATGTGGAAATCGTCGGTGATCTTCGCCGGAACGGCGATCAGGGCGTCGCCGCGGTCCTGCTCCGTGCGCTTCATCGCCACGCGCTGCACGCTTTCGATGCCGCCGCCCTCGAAATTCTCCGGCAGCGAGAAGACGAGTTCCACCAGATGGCTTGCCGGCAGCGAGCGGTCGCCGTTGCGGCGGAAGGTGATCAGCGCGGTCAGGCCCTTGGAAGGCACGTTAACCTGCGCGCGCACCACGGGCTCGGCCTTGGCGTCGCCGCCCGGCGATTCTTCCGCGCTCGACCAGGCGACCGTGCCTTCGATCGCCGTCGGCGCGGTCTGGCCGAGGCGCTCTTCATAGAGGAACATCTTCTGCGTCACGCCGATGGCCGGCTGCTCGCCGGTCGCGGCGGGCGTGCCGCCCTCGGTCGTCGTCGCCTCGCCCGTGCCTGCGGGGGTCTGCGCCGCGCCGTCGGTGCCGGGGGTCGCCTCACCCGTCGCGGTGCCGCCTGCGGCGTCTTCCGTCGTCACGTCGGCCGTGTCCGGCGTCTGGGCGGCGACCGACTTGCCTTCTTCCGGTGTCGCGCCGTCGAGCGCGGCGGCCGGACCCTCGTCCACTTCGGTGCCGTCCGTCAGGAGGCGCTGGGTGAACTTGCCGTTGCCGCTCGGGGTCGCCGCGGCGACCTCGGTGTTCGTCGTCGTGCCGGCGGCGCCCGGCGTCTGAGCAGTCTCGCCCGACGTGGCGTTCGACGGCAGATTGCGGCCGCCCTCGGCGGTTTCGCTCGTCTGCCCGGTCTCCGCCGGCGTCTCGGTGGACGGCGCGGTGAACGCGGCGATGCGCTCGTTGACCCAGCCGTTCACCGCGTCCCGGTTGAACCAGTAACCGGCGCCCGCCCCGCCGACGATGGCGACCAGCGCCACCACCGCTGCAAGCGCCGCCACATTGAGGCGTGACTTGCGCGGCTCGGCACGGAAGGAGCGCTGCGGCGCGCGGGCCGTTTCCACGACGGGCGTGGAGGCCGCCGTATCGGCATAACCGGCCTCCGTCGTGGCGGCCGCCTCGGCAGCCGCCGCGCCGGCCTTCGGGCCGTGGCCGAGAAGTTCGTCGAGATCACCCCAGTCGCGAGAGGAGGAGGATGCCTGTTCCGGCTCCGCCGCGGGCTGGGCTGCCTTCTCCTCCGGCCAATCCCAGGCGAGCGGATCGCCGGCGGCTTCCGCCGGCTGGTCGTGGGGCTCCACGGCCACATCGGCCGGGTGCGCCTCGTTCCAGTTCCACTGGGCTTCGGCGGCGGGCATGCGGGCATCGCCCAGCGGCTCGGCCTCGGGCGCCGCTTCGTCATGCACCGGATAGGTCTGCGCCGACGGCTCGACGACGACGGCCGCCTCTTCCGCCTCATGCGCTGCGTCCCGTTCCGGCTCCTGCCAGGAGGGAACATAATCCTCGGCCGGGGCGGCCTCGACGTGCCAGGACGGCTCGCCATGCGCCTCGACAATAGCCGGCTGCTCGTGCTCTTCGGCCGGGATTTCGGCGACGGGCTCGCCATGCGCGGGCTCGTCATACGCCTCGACCGGCGGAGTTTCCTCCACCGGCGTCTCGACGGCCGGCTGTGCCTCGACCGCCTCTACGTCCTCATAGGGCTGTTCGACCGGTTCGGCGACGGGCTCCTCATGGAGTTCCGGCCCGGCCTCCGCAACCGCCTCTTCGGTCTCGGGAACGGCGGCCGGTTCCTCGGCCGCCGGCTCCGGCTGCAACACCTCTTCGACGGGTTCCGGCGCGACATCGTCGGCGGGCAGCGCCTCGGCATGATCCGTCTCGACGCTGTCGATCGCCGCCTCGAGCTTGTCGAGCTGGCGCTTCACAAGATCATCGGAAGGGCGCGGGTTCATGGATTCGAGCTGCCGGCGGACGGCGCCGCGGGCCTTCTCGTAAACCTTCTGCCGCATCTCGGCATTGTTGTCCGAGAGGCCGTCCACGGCCCTTCGAATGACTGCTACAAAATCCGCCATCAGAACTTTCCGTCGTGTCCGCTCGCTATCTCGTTGGAATACGTCACGGAACTGGTGTTGAGCTTGAGATTAGTCCTCGAACGGGTCGGTCACAAGTATGGTGTCGTCCCGCTCCGGGCTGGTCGAAAGCAGGGCGACCGGGGCGCCGATCAGCTCTTCGACCTGACGGACATACTTGATCGCCTGGGCCGGCAGGTCCGCCCAGCTGCGCGCGCCGACCGTCGATTCCTTCCAGCCTTCGAGCGTTACATAGACCGGCTCGACACGGGCCTGCTGGCCCTGGCTGGCCGGCAGATGGTCGATCTCCTTGCCGTCGAGCTTGTAGCCGACGCAGATCTTCAGCTCGTCGAGACCGTCGAGAACGTCGAGCTTGGTGAGCGCGATGCCGGTGATGCCATTGGTGGCGACCGACTGGCGCACCAGCGCGGCATCGAACCAGCCGCACCGGCGCTTGCGGCCCGTTACCGTGCCGAATTCATGGCCCTTCTCGCCGAGGAACTGGCCGATCTCGTCCTTCAGTTCCGTCGGGAACGGGCCCTCGCCGACACGCGTCGTATAGGCCTTGGTGATGCCGAGGATGTAGCCCAGCGAGCCCGGGCCCATGCCGGAACCGGCCGCGGCCTGGCCGGCAACCGTGTTGGACGAGGTGACGAAGGGATAGGTGCCGTGGTCGATATCGAGCAGGGAGCCCTGCGCGCCTTCGAACAGGATGCGCGCGCCGCGGCGGCGCTCCTTGTCCAGCATCAGCCAGACCGTTTCGCGGAACGGCAGCACGCGCTCGGCGACGGAGGTCAGTTCCTGCATGATCGCCTCATGCGTCACTTCGTTCTCGCCAAGGCCCTTGCGCAGCGCGTTGTGATGGGTGAGCAGGCGCTCGACCTTGCCCGGCAGCGTGTCGAGATCGGCAAGGTCCATGATGCGGATGGCGCGGCGGCCGACCTTGTCCTCGTAGGCCGGGCCGATGCCCCGCCGGGTCGTGCCGATCTTGACGCCCGAATTGGAATTGGAGGCTGCATCCTCGCGAATGCCGTCGAGCTCGCGGTGCAGCGAGAGAATGAGCGTCGCATTGTCGGCGATGCGCAGGTTTTCCGGGGAAATCTTGACGCCCTGCTTCTCCAGCTTGTCGATCTCGGCGATCAGTGCGTGCGGATCGACCACCACGCCGTTGCCGATGACGGCCATCTTGCCCGGGCGCACGACGCCGGAGGGAAGCAGCGAGAGCTTGTAGCTCGTGCCATCGATAACGAGCGTATGGCCGGCATTGTGACCACCCTGGAAGCGCACGACAATATCGGCCCGCTCGGAAAGCCAGTCGACAATCTTGCCCTTGCCTTCGTCACCCCATTGAGATCCGACCACCACGACGTTCGTCATTTCATCTTTCCCGTTTTCGCGCGCGAGCGCTTTACTGTTACGCGCGCATGCGCGCGCGCCTGACACAAACCCGCGCATCTATACTGTGTTGTCTTGGGGAATGCGACCCTGTTATGACGGTCGCATTCCGCTTTTTGCATGACATCGCGTGCTTTTTCGCCTTATGTGAGGCACCTGTCGCCCGCCCCGCCTGCATCCTCCCACCCACCGGACCGAGCCGCCTTGAACAGCAGAGCCTATTTCTACCTGTGCATCACCGCGCTTTTCTGGGGCGCGAACTCGGTGGCCGGCAAGCTCGCCGTCGGCCACGTCAGCCCAATGACGCTGACCACCGTGCGCTGGCTCATCGCGCTGAGCATCGTCCTCATCCTCATGCTGCCGCAGGTCAGGCGCGACTGGCCGATGATCCGCAGGCACTGGCTGCAACTGCTGCTCTACGGCGCCTTCGGCTTCACAGCCTTCAATGCCCTGCTCTACACGGCCCTCGGCTATACCAGCGCCATCAACGCCGTCATCGAGCAGGCCGGCATCCCCATGCTGATCTTCGTCTTCAATTTCGT
>CAMLOC010000367.1 GCA_946481465.1 uncultured Shinella sp.
TCGATCCGGTCGAAGCCCGAGAACTTGTCGCGCTCGAAGAGGTTGGTGGCGTCGAAGACGAAGCTCTGCGCATCCTCGTTCGGCAGGCCGCCGGCATGGTCCTCGTCCGGGCGCAGGTAGATCTGCGCGATCGGCTCGAAGAGATGCGTGCTGTAGTCGGTCGTCGCGAGGATCGGGTAGCGCGCCTCGAGGCCGGCCGTCAGCATCGTGCGGGTCGCGCTGTTGTCGTCGACATAGTTGCCGGCATAGCCGGCGCCGGGATCGTTCATGTCGAGGCGATGGATATCGCCGCGCGCCGCCAGCAGCGGGGTCAGCACGAGGCCGCCCGGCACGACGAACTGGCGCCGCCATTCGACTTCGCTGGTCAGCCGCGTCGTGCCGCCGGCAAGGCCGCGGAACCGGTCGTTGCCGCGCACGCTGTAGGCGTCGCGCAGGTCGCGCTCGACATTGGTGATGTTCGTGGTGATCGACAGTTCGCCGCCCAGCACCGGCTGCGGCACGATATATTCGTGGTCGAGCGTCTGGGCGATCGCCTGCTTGCGCTCCAGCTTGTCCTGCGGGTCCGCGTCCTGCACGTCGAAATAGAAGGAGCGCAGGTCGAGGACGTTCCGGTCGCCGAGACCCGTCAGGTAGACCTGGTTGACGTGGATGCGGTCTTCCAGGCCGTCGAGGTCGTAGGTGCGCGAGAAGTTGTTGTCGGTCTGCGCCATGACATCCCAGCCGAAGGACCAGCGGGGATTGATCTTGAAGCGGCCTTCGGAGGCGACCATGCCGCGGAAGTCGTCGCGCCGGTCGCTCGTGCCGGCGGTGAAGACGCTCGGGTTCCACTGGTCGATGCCGGCGGCGCGCAGCGTGATCTGGCCGTTGTGGAAGCGCTTGCGGAACTCGCCCTCGACGAGGAAGCCCTGGCGGGTCAGCACGGTCGGCGAGACCGTCGCGTCCATGTCCGGGGCGATCGCGAAATAATAGGGCGTCGTGATGCCGAGGCCGAGCTTCTGCTCGTAGCTGAACTGCGGGAAGAGGAAGCCGCTCTTGCGCTTGACCGTATGGTCGGGCACTTCCAGCACGGGAATATAGGCGATCGGCCTGCCGAACATCTCGAAGCGCGCGCGCTCCATGCGGATGGTCTTGGTGCGGCCGTTCTGCACGATGCGCTCGGCCTTGACCTGCCAGAGCGAGCGGTGCGTGGGATTGGTGGCACAGGGCGTGCAGGCGGTATAGACGGCGTGGTTGAGGATCATCTCCTCGCCGTTGACGCGCTCGCCGCTGGTCGCCGCCAGTTTGGTGAGGTCCGTGGTCTCGATGCGCAGCGCATTGACGAAACCGTTGGCGAAATCGTCCGACAGGTCCATCTCGTCGGCATAGACGCGGTTGCCGGTCGGCTCGATGAGCTCGATATTGCCATGCGCCGTCAGCCGGCCGGTCTTCTGGTTGTATTCGACCTGGCGGGCGACGAGCTTGTAGCCGCCATAGTTGATCTGCACCGCGCCGCGGGCGATCACCTTCTCGGTATCGTTGTTGTAGACGAGCTCGTTGGCTGCCAGAAGCAGCTTGGCGTCGTCGGGAATCTTCGGTTCCATCGACTGGATGTCGGGCGCCTGCGCCCGGGCGGGAAGCGCTGCGGCGGACACGATGGCGCCCATGGCCGCACCTGCAAGCAGGGCGGCTTTCAACCACCTGTTCGTTTTGCGGTCGCCTGCCGCCACTAGCCATCCTCCTGATGGAGAAGAATCGTCGCGCCCAACGACATTGCGACGACCACTGGGAGCCAGGCCGCAACGAACGGAGGAACAACACCGCTGCTTCCGAATGCTTTCACAAGCACGGTGACGACATAAAGCATGAAGCCTGAAAGGATTCCACCCAGAATCACCGCACGCGATTGATTAAACCGGCTAAATTTCAATGATACACAGGCTGCGATCAGCGTCATGGCCACGAGCAGCAGCGGCAGCGACAGCATGGAATGGAACTGCGTTTCCATCGCATCCGTCGGGAAACCGAAGGACTTTGCCGCCTCGATCTTGCGCCCGAGGCTCAAAAACGGAATGGATTCAGGCTTTTCGAGGCTCTCCTGGACGAATTCCCGTTTCAGGTTGGTACGAAGCTGTACCTCATCGAGACGGACCGGCAATTCGCCGTTGCGCGTCTCGTGCACGTTCTTAAGAAGCCAGTAACCATCTTCCAAGGTCGCCGAATCGGCATCCTGCCGCAGCACGATGCGGCCGTCGGGGTCGAAGTGGATGACGGTGACGTTCGCAAGGCGCGTGCCGCCGTCGAGAACGGCCTTGGCGCCGATGATCGCCTGGTCGTCGCCGTAGATCTGGCGCAGCCACGGCACGGCGGTTTCCGCGCGCGCGGCGTTGCTCGCGCCCCAGCCCGATTCCAGCTCCGCCGCCTTCTTCGAGCCCCAGGCGGCGATGGGGTTGATGGCGAGCACGGCCATGACGCCGAACAGGAAGGCGCCGATGATGAAGGGGCGCAGGAACTGCCAGACCGAAATGCCCGCCGCGCGCGTGACGACCAGCTCGTAGCGCCGGTTGAGCGAGATCAGCGCCGCCATGCCGGCAAAGAGCGCCACGAAGGGCACGGTCTGCATCAGGATCATCGGGATGCGCAGCGCCGTCACCAGCAGGCCGCTCGTCAGCGTATAACCCGGCAGAACGCCGACGCGGTTCGACATCTCGCTGAAATCGATGATGAAGATCAGCGAGAAGATGCCGGCGAGGAACCAGACCGTCGTGATGATGTAACGGCGAAAGAAATAGAAGCCGAGCGTGGGGATCATGGCGTGCCGCCTCCGCCGCTGGAGGCCGGGCCTGCCCGCGAGAGGCGCGCCAGCAGCCGGTCGCGCAGGTCCGTCAGCCGTTCGCCCAGCGTCACCGGAATATCGAGGCTCTTGTTGCGCCCGAGATAGCGGATCGCCAGCGCCGCGGTGACGACCGGGATGATGTACATGATCGGGATGTAGTAGCCGGAATCGTCCGCATTGTTCGACGCGTAAAAGCTCGCCCAGCGCACGAAGAGGGCGGTCAGCAGCGCCGTGATCATCGGATGCACGCGCGCCTCGCGATGCGAGCGGGCATCGCCGCTGACGACGAGCGCGATGAGGCCGAAGACCGCCGGGAAGAGCCATTCGGTGAAGCGGCGGTGGATCTCGGCGGTGAAGGCGCCGGGATTCTTCTTGTATTGCGGATCGTCGGTGTCCGGATCGAGGAGATAGAAGAGGTCGCGGTCCTTCGCCCGGATGTTGGACTTGCCGGCGGCCTGGGTGAGGTCGGCGAGGTCGAAGGCGTAGGAATCGAACTTGATGATCGAGACGTTGCCGTCGGGCAGCTTGCGATGCACCTCGCCGTCCTTCATGACGAGCGCCGAGCTGTTCTCGTCCACCGCGCCCTCGCGGGCATAGTAGACGAGCTCGAAGCGCGGGTCGCGCGTATCGGCGACGAAGAGGCCGCCAAGCACGCCGCCGTTGCGCCGCTCCGCCACCTGCACATAGAGGCCGTCGGTGATCTTGCGGAAGGTGTTCTCCTGCACGACGGCCGAGAGCATGTCGGCATGGGCCGTCGCGATCATCTTGCGCACGGCGGTGCGCGAATAGGGTTCGACGAAATTGTCGACGGCGAAGGAGACAAAGCTCATCGCCACGGCGAGGATCATCACCGGGCGGATGATCGTCATGCGCGAGGCGCCGGCCGAGTTCAGCACCGTCAGTTCCGAATCGGAATTCATGACCGTCAGCGTCTGCGACACGCCGATGACCAGCGCGAAGGGCAGGATGATGGGGATGACCGAGGGCAGGACGAGCGAGGCGAGTTTCAGGAAGGCGAAGATCGACTGGCCGCTGTCGGTGACGAGGTTGATGCTGCCGAGGGCCTGCGTGACCCAGACGATGCCGAGCAGGGGCACGAGCGTGGCGACGAACATGAGCGACGCCCGCCGCAGGATATAGCGCTCGATCAGTTTCATCGTTTCGTCCGCGTTTGCGACAGGCGGCTCCGGCCCTGGGCGGGGGCGCCCGCCGGAACAGCCATGGGCATATAAGCTTTCTTCAGGCTGACGCCATAGGCAGGAACCTGCATCTGCATGGAAAATTTATGGCGAACAAGCATGCCCAACCATCTGTAAACAAGCCGTCGCATCTTGCCAAGCGCCGCAAAAGCGACAAGGAATTGATGAGATTGGCGGCCTCCCGGGCGGGACGACAGGCCTGCCGGCATTACATTCGGAGTAAGTCATGGCTTCCAGGTTCGACATCGGTTTCACAAAGACGGCGCGCGCTTCGGGCGGCCTGGCGATTCTCCTGCAGATCGCCGGCGAGAGCGCGGCCGGCCTCGGCGAGGTCGATCCGGAAGGCGTTGTCGCGCGGGCGGCGGGCGTCGCGAAATTCACCGGCAAGGCGCTGAAGACGCTCGACATCCTGGCGCCGCACGGCGCGCCGGTCGACCGCATCCTCGTGCTCGGCCTTGGCGAGGCGGAAAAGCTGGCGGCCCATGACTGGCTGAAGGCCGGCGGCGCCGCGGCGGGCAGGATCGGCCGGGCGGAGAAGGCGACGATCTATCTCGATGCGCCGGGCGCCGACGTGACGGCGAAGAACGCCGCCGATTTCGCCCTCGGCATGCAGCTCGGCGCCTACAGCTTCGACACCTACAAGACGAAGAAGGGTGAGGACGACGAGGCGAAGGCCCCGAAGGCCGTGAAGGTGACGATCGTCACCGCCG
>CAMLOC010000368.1 GCA_946481465.1 uncultured Shinella sp.
CTGGGACGGGCTGAACGACGAGGAGAAGGCCGTCTTCCAGGCGGCCGCCACGGAGGCGCGCGACTACCAGCGCAAGGTCTCGCGCGAGGTGGACGCCAAGGCGATCGAGGACATCAAGGCGACCGGCATGGAGGTGGGCGAGCTCTCGCCGGAGGAAACGCAGAAGCTGCGTGACGCCGTCAAGCCGCTGATCGACAAGTTCGCCGCCGAGATCGGCCCGGAGACGGTGGCCGCCCTCTTCAAGGAACTCGAGACGATCCGCGGCAAGTAAGCCGCTTAACCGGCCCGCCGCGACCGGCGGGCCGGCCTTTGCCACAACGGACCTTCGAGATGACCGAGACGCTGCTCAAACAGATGAAGGCCGGCCTGATCGGCGCCGGCATCCAGGCATCGCTGACGCCCGCCATGCACATGCGCGAAGGTGCGGCGCAGGGTTTCGCCTACGATTACGAGCTGATCGACCTCAGCCGGATCGGCGCGACGCCGGACGATCTGCCGCGCCTCCTCGATGCCGCGGAAGAACGCGGCCTCAGCGGGCTCAACATCACGCATCCCTGCAAGCAGAGCGTCATTCCCCTCCTCGACGACCTGTCGCCGCAGGCGCGCGATCTCGGCGCCGTCAACACGATCGTGCTGCATGAGGGCAGGCGCTCCGGCCACAACACCGACTGGTGGGGCTTTGCCGAGAGCTTTCGCAAGGGGCTGCCGCAGGCCGACCTCTCCTCCGCACTGCAGCTCGGTGCCGGCGGCGCCGGGGCGGCGACCGCCTATGCGCTGCTCTCCCTCGGCCTCGAACGGCTGCTGGTCTTCGACCGCGAGGGCGACCGGGCGGAGACACTTGCCCGTACCATGACCGCTCTCTTTCCCCACGCCGCGATTGCGGTCGCCGAAACGCTCGCCCCCGCCATGCGGTCGGTCGCCGGCCTCGTCCATGCGACGCCGACCGGCATGGCGAAATATCCCGGCCTGCCCCTGCCGGCCGACCTGCTCGAAGCCCGGCACTGGGTCGCCGAGGTGGTCTATTTCCCTCTGGAGACCGCCCTCCTGCGCGAAGCCCGGCGCCGCGGCTGCCGGACGCTCGACGGCGGCGGCATGGCGGTCTTCCAGGCCGTCGGCGCCTTCCGGCTGTTCACCGGGCGAGAGCCGGACGCCGAGCGCATGCTCGCCCATTTCAACACGCTCGCGCGCTGAGGCCCACGGAGGACATTGCCATGAAGACCTCGATCGCCACCGTCTCGCTGAGCGGGGACCTGCGCGAGAAGCTGACCGCCATCGCCAAGGCGGGTTTCGACGGCGTCGAGATCTTCGAGAACGACTTCCTCGTCTTTGACGAGAGCCCGCGGCAGCTCGGCCGCATGGTGCGCGATTTCGGCCTGGAGATCACGCTGTTCCAGCCGTTCCGCGATTTCGAGGGCATGCCCGAGCCCTTGCGCACGCGCACCTTCGACCGGGCCGAGCGCAAGTTCGACCTCATGCAGGAGATGGGCACCGACCTCGTCCTCGTCTGCTCGAACGTCTCCAGCGCGGCGCTCGGCGGGCTGGATCGCGCCGCCGCCGATTTCCGCGAGCTTGGCGAACGGGCCGCACGGCGCGGCCTGAAGGTCGGCTACGAGGCGCTGGCCTGGGGCCGGCACATCAACGACCACCGGGACGCCTGGGAGATCGTGCGCCGCGCCGACCACCCGAACATCGGCCTCATCCTCGACAGTTTCCACACGCTGGCGCGCGGGATCGACGTCAATTCGATCCGCTCGATCCCCAAGGAGAAGATCTTCATCATCCAGCTTGCCGATGCGCCGAAGATCGACATGGACCTGCTCTACTGGAGCCGGCATTTCCGCAACATGCCGGGCGAAGGCGAGTTGCCGGTAGCCGGTTTCATGGCCGCCGTCGCCGAGACGGGCTATGACGGCTATCTCTCGCTGGAGATCTTCAACGACCAGTTCCGCGGCGGCTCTCCCGCCGCCATCGCCGCCGACGGGCACCGCTCGCTGCTCTATCTCGGCGACCAGGTCCGCCGCACCCATCCCGGCGCGGCCCTGGGCGTGCCGGACATGCCGGCGCGCAGCCGGGTGGAGGGCGTCGCCTTCGTCGAATTCGCCGTCGACGCGGCCGAGGCGCCGGAACTCGAAGCGGTGATCGCCACGCTCGGCTTCCGCCGGGACGCGCGCCACAGGTCGAAGAATGTCACGGTGTACCGCCAGGGCGATATCCGGCTGGTCGTCAATGCGGACGACCGGGGCTTTGCCGGCTCCTCCTATCTCGTGCACGGCACCTCGGCCTATGCGATGGGCCTTCTCGTCGAGGATGCCCGCGCGGCCTTTGAGCGGGCCGTCGCGCTTGGCGCCGAGCCCTTCGAGCAGCCGCTCGACCCCGGCGAGATCGAGATGCCGGCGGTGCGGGGCGTCGGCGGCGGCATCCTCTATTTCCTCGACCGGACGAGCGATCTCGCCCGCATCTGGGATATCGAGTTCGTGCCGCTGGCGGACGATACCCCGGCCGCGCGCGATGCCGGGCTGGAAAAGATCGACCATGTCGCCCAGACCATGCCCTACGACACGCTCCTGACCTGGCTGCTGTTCTACACCGCGATCTTCCAGGCCGAGAAGACGCCGATGGTCGATATCGTCGACCCGTCGGGCCTCGTGCGCAGCCAGGTGGTGGAGAATGCCGAAGGTTCGCTGCGCATCACCATGAACGGCGCGGAGAACCGCAACACCGTCGCCGGGCGCTTCATCTCGGAAACCTTCGGCTCCGGCATCCAGCATCTCGCCTTCACCACGAACGACATCTTCGCCACCGCGAAGGCGCTGGCGGCAAACGGCTTCACCGCCCTTGAGATTTCACGGAACTACTATGACGACCTGGAGGCCCGCTTCGGCCTCGACCCTGCCCTCACGGAACAGCTCCAGGCGCACAACATCCTCTACGACCGCGACGAGCACGGCGAATATTTCCAGCTCTACAGCCCCACCTATCACGAGGGCTTCTTCTTCGAGATCGTCGAGCGCCGGGGCTATCGCGGCTATGGCGCGGCCAACGCTATCTTCCGCATCGCCGCCCTGCGCCGGCACCTGCGCCCGACAGGCATGCCGCGCGGCTGAACGCCGCGCGGCCTCTTCAAAGGACAACCCCGCCTGCGCGGGGTTGAAGGGCTGCAACGGGTCGGTTCAGGCCGATGCCGCGATCATTCCGCCGCCTGCAAGGCGGGCACAGGAACCGGCATGTCGACGAGATCGCCGCTCAGCGCCGCGTTCAGCTGTGCGACGTCCAGCTCGTTTTCCCAGCGGGCGACGACGATCGTCGCGACGGCATTGCCGACGAAGTTGGTCAGCGCCCGGCATTCCGACATGAAACGGTCGATGCCGAGGATGAGGGCCATGCCGGCGACCGGGACGGACGGCACGACGGAGAGCGTCGCGGCGAGCGTGATGAAGCCCGCACCGGTGATGCCGGCGGCACCCTTGGAGCTCAGCATGGCGACGAGCAGCAGCAGGATCTGATCGCCGAACGACAGCGGAATGTCGACCGCCTGGGCGATGAACAGCGCGGCGAGCGTCATGTAGATATTCGTGCCGTCGAGGTTGAACGAATAGCCCGTCGGAATGACGAGGCCGACGACCGAGCGCTTGCAGCCGGCCCGTTCCATCTTCTGCATCAGGCCCGGAAGCGCCGCCTCGGACGAGGAGGTGCCGAGCACGAGAAGCAGCTCCTCCTTGATATAGCGGATCAGCGCGACGATCGAGAAGCCGTTGTACCTTGCGACCGCGCCCAGCACGACGAAGACGAAGAGGAAGGCGGTGAGGTAGAAGGTGGCGATCAGGAAGGCAAGGTTGGCGACCGAGCCGATGCCGTATTTGCCGATGGTGAAGGCCATGGCGCCGAAGGCGCCGATCGGCGCGGCCTTCATGAGGATGGCAACCAACCGGAAGATCGGCGTCGTCAGGGCCTGGAGGAAATCGACGACCGGCTTGCCCTTGTCGCCGACCATGCCGAGCGCGATGCCGAACAGCACCGAGAAGAACAGCACCTGCAGGATATCCCCCTCGGCGAAGGCGCCGACGATGGTCTGCGGGATGATGTTCATCAGGAAGCCGGTGATGGTCGATTCATGCGCCTTGCTGGCATAGGACGCCACGGCATCGGCATCGAGCGAGGCCGGGTCGATATGCATGCCGGCGCCCGGCTGCACGACATTGGCGACGAGCATGCCCACGGCGAGCGCGAGCGTGGAGAAGGTGAGGAAGTAGATCATCGCCTTGCCGGCGACGCGCCCCACCTTCTTCAGATCGGACATGCCGGCAATGCCGGTGGCGACCGTCAGGAAGATCACCGGGGCGATGATCATCTTGACGAGCCGGATGAAGGCGTCGCCGAGCGGCTTCAGGCCGGCGCCGAGATCGGGATAGAAGTGGCCGACCAGCATGCCGGCGACGATGGCAACGATCACCTGGACATAGAGATGGCGGTAGAACGGCAACGGGCCACGGTCCGGCGTGGCGGCAGACGAAATGTGCATGGCTTCCTCCTTTCGCACCCCAACCAGCGCGCTGGCTCTTCCCGGGGTGGCTTTGCTACAATCGAAGGAGACTTCGCAAAGGGCGTGCCAGTTTGCACGGTCCCAATCAAGGCATTGTTAAATATGTATTTTTTAAAATCCAGCGGCTGGAGTTGAATACGACAGTGCGAATTTCCGCACAGATTTCCTTGAGTGTCGT
>CAMLOC010000369.1 GCA_946481465.1 uncultured Shinella sp.
GGATTTCTTCATCCATTCCGGCGATACCGTCTATGCCGATGGCCCGATCCCCGACGAGATACCGCTGCGCGACGGCGGGGTCTGGAAGAACCGCATCGTCACCGACGAGAAGCGCACCGTGGCGCGCACGCTGGAAGAATTCCGGGGCCAGTGGAAATACAATCTGCTCGACGAGCACCTCCTGTCCTTCAACGCGCAATGCCCGACCTTTTTCCAGTGGGACGACCATGAGGTCCTGAACAACTGGTCGCAATCGAGCGATCTTTCCGGCGACCGGCGCTATCCGGAAAAGGAAATCGGCGTCTACGAGGCGCGCGCCCGGCGCGCCTTCCACGAGATGACGCCGATCCGCTATTTCCCCACCGAGCCCGGGCGGATCTTCCGCAAGGTCGCCTATGGGCCGCTGCTCGACGTCTTCTTCGTCGACCTGCGCTCCTATCGCAGCCCCAACCGGGGCGGCACGGAGAACGGCCTGTTCGGCTGGCGGCAGGCGGACTGGCTGCGCCGGGAACTTTCGGCCTCGCAGGCCGTCTGGAAGGTTATCGCCTGCGACATGCCGCTCGGCCTCGTCATCTGGGACGACTACGCCAACAGCCTCGGCTACGAGGGCGTCGCCGACGGTCTCAACGGCCCGCCGGCGGCGCGCGAGCGGGAGATCGCGGACCTCCTCTCCTTCATGCGCGACAATGCCATCCACAATGTCGTGTGGCTGACCGCGGACGTGCACTACACGGCCGCGCACCATTACGATCCGTCGCGGGCAAAGTTTCAAGAGTTCAATCCGTTCTGGGAATTCGTCTCCGGGCCGCTGCATTCCGGCACCTATGGGCCGAAGCCGCTCGACATGACCTTCGGCCCCGAAGTGCGGTTCATCAAGGCGTCGAAGGGCGGCATCGACAGCAACCTGCCGCCCTCGGCCGGCCTGCAGTTCTTCGGCCTCGTCGACATCAACGGGGCGAGCGAGGAGATGACGGTGCGCCTGATGGACCGGGAAGACCGGGAACTCTGGAACGTCACCCTGCCGCCGGTACGCGCCGCGTGAGGCCGGCCCCGGCAAAGCGCGGGCAACAGAGTTGCGCCCCGCCCCTTTCGCATTTGCGGAAAAACATGTAAGAGCCCGGCCATTGAAGACGGCGCCCCCCATACCGCGCGCCCCGAACCTCAGAGATTAAACCATGTCTATCCGCAATATCGCGATCATCGCGCACGTCGACCATGGCAAGACCACGCTCGTCGACGAGCTCCTGAAACAGTCCGGTTCGTTCCGTGAAAACCAGCGCGTCGCCGAGCGCGTGATGGATTCCAACGACATCGAAAAGGAGCGCGGCATCACCATCCTCGCCAAGGCCACCTCGGTGGAATGGAAGGGCACGCGCATCAACATCGTCGACACGCCCGGCCACGCCGATTTCGGCGGCGAAGTGGAGCGCATCCTCTCGATGGTGGACGGCGCGATCGTTCTCGTCGACAGTTCGGAAGGCCCGATGCCGCAGACCAAGTTCGTCGTCGGCAAGGCGCTTAAGGTCGGCTTGAAGCCGATCGTCGCGATCAACAAGATCGACCGTCCGGACGGCCGTCACGAGGAAGTGCTGAACGAGGTGTTCGACCTCTTCGCCAATCTCGACGCCACCGACGAACAGCTCGACTTCCCGATCCTCTACGGTTCGGGCCGCAACGGCTGGATGAACGTCAATCCGGAAGGCCCGCAGGACGAAGGCATGGCGCCGCTGCTCGACCTCGTGCTCAAGCATGTGCCGGAGCCGACGGTCGCCGAAGGCCCGTTCCGCATGATCGGCACGATCCTCGAGGCCAACCCCTTCCTCGGCCGCATCATCACCGGCCGCATCCATTCGGGCTCGATCAAGCCGAACCAGACCGTCAAGGTTCTCGGCCAGGACGGCCAGCTCATCGAAAACGGCCGTATCTCGAAGATCCTCGCCTTCCGCGGTATCGAGCGCACGGCGATCGACGAAGCCCATGCCGGCGACATCGTCGCCATTGCCGGCCTCACCAAGGGCACCGTCGCCGACACGTTCTGCGACCCGTCGGTCTCGGAAGCCATGAAGGCCCAGCCGATCGATCCGCCGACCGTGACCATGTCCTTCATCGTCAACGATTCGCCGCTCGCCGGCACCGAGGGCGACAAGGTGACGAGCCGCGTCATCCGCGACCGTCTCTTCAAGGAGGCCGAAGGCAATGTCGCGCTGAAGATCGAAGAATCGGGCGACAAGGATTCGTTCTTCGTCTCCGGCCGCGGCGAACTCCAGCTCGCCGTCCTCATCGAGACCATGCGCCGCGAAGGCTTCGAGCTTGCCGTCTCGCGTCCGCGCGTCGTCATGCACAAGGACGAGACGACCGGCCAGATGCTTGAGCCGATCGAGGAAGTCGTCATCGACGTTGATGAGGAACATTCCGGCGTCGTCGTGCAGAAGATGTCCGAGCGCAAGGCCGAGATGGTCGAGCTGCGCCCGTCGGGCGGCAATCGCGTCCGTCTCGTGTTCTTCGCGCCGACCCGCGGCCTCATCGGCTACCAGTCGGAACTTCTGACCGACACGCGCGGCACGGCGATCATGAACCGCCTGTTCCACGACTACCAGCCCTACAAGGGCGAGATCGGCGGCCGCGTCAACGGCGTTCTGCTCTCCAACGAAGCCGGCGAAGCCGTGGCCTACGCGCTCTTCAACCTGGAAGACCGCGGCCCGATGGTCATCGATGCGGGCGAGAAGGTCTATATGGGCATGATCGTCGGCATCCACACGCGCGACAACGACCTCGAGGTCAACGTGCTGAAGGGCAAGAAGCTCACCAACATCCGCGCCGCCGGCAAGGATGAGGCCGTGCGCCTGACGCCGCCGATCAAGATGACGCTGGAGCGCGCGCTCTCCTGGATCCAGGACGACGAACTCGTCGAAGTGACGCCGAAGTCCATCCGCCTGCGCAAGCTCTATCTCGACCCGAACGACCGCAAGCGATTCGAAAAGCAGCGTTCGGCCGGCGCGGCCTGAGCCGTTTCCCCGCAACGGGATGATTTCGACCCCGGCGCTCGTGATGAACGGGCGCCGGGGTTTTTCATGTGTGTGCCATCGTTTTACGACTTGTGACGTTTGTTAAAAAAGCGTTAACTTTTCCGCGTGCCGACCGGCACTCGCCTGTGGGCAGGGAAGCCTCCCGTGCCCACGCGGGATTCCGGTTGAATCGGTGCCGGAATATGAGTCGTGTTATGAAGACACTGTCGATCGATGTGCGGCGCGCCGAGCCGCAGGATGCGCGTGCGATATCCGAGACGCACCGGGTATCGTGGCTGCAGGCCTATGGCGGCCTCATTCCGCACAAGCCGCTTATCCAGATGGTCGACCGCCGCGGCGAAGGCTGGTGGCGCAAGGCGACGCGCGGCCCCGCGACCCTTCTGGTGCTCGACGTCGCCGGCACGGTGGCCGGCTACGCCACGCTCGGCCTCAACCGCGCCCGCGCGCTGCCGCAGGAAGGCGAGATCTACGAACTCTACCTGCGGCCGGAATACCAGGGCATCGGCCTCGGCCGGCTGCTCTTCGGCGAGGCGCGGCGGCTCCTGAAGTCGCTGGGCTGCGAGGGCATGATCGTCTGGTGCCTGGAGGAAAGCGAGCATGCCGAGCGCTTCTTCCGCTCCGCCGGCGGACGGGACATTGCCGAGGGCATGGAGAATTTCGGCGACAAGGAACTGAAGAAGCTCGGTTTCGTCTGGCCCTGAGCCCTATTCGACGGCCGGCGGCAGGTGCCGCATCGGCTCGCCGGAAAGCTTGCCGCGCGCGCCGTGCCATTGTGGCTCGGCCATGCCGCAGGCGAAGTCATGGGCCTCGTCGTCCGCCACCTTGCGGGCGAGGGCATTGGCGTCCTTGTTCTCCAGCGCATCGACATAGCCGACGACGCAGCTCGTCGGGTTCTCCACTGTCGCGACCGTCGAGACGACGAGGACCTGGCCGTAGCGCGTCTCGGTGTCGCTGGTGGTCTCGGGGTCGGAGACGAACCAGCGCACGATGGTGGCGACCGGCCTTCCATCCGCCGCAAGCCGCCATTCGATCTTCGCATTGGTGTGGTTGAACTGGCCGAAGCTCTCGAAGACCTCGTCCAGCCAGGCCTTGCTTATCGGGCCGTAGGCCTGGCTCTGCCGCAGATCGCCCTCCTTGAAATAGACCGCGAGATCCTTGTAGCCGGCGCATTGCAGGCTCACGCTGCCGCCTTCGGCCTCCTGCGACAGCGTCTTGCAGGCATCGAGGTCGCGGTCCGTATAGGTGCTCTCGTTGGCCCGGGCGGCCGGTGCCGCAATGGCCGCGGCGAGGAGAAAAGGGGTCAGTCGCATAGGTCGTCCTCCGCTCTTGGGGAGACGGGACACGGACCCCATCTATTCGCCTGCCGCGAAAGTCATGTTGCACTGCACTGGGATTCGCTTTAGGAAGCCCGCGAACAGAACCATTCCACCTGAGGGAGCCCCCCATGCGTATCGATGCGATTTCCGTTGGCAAGAATCCGCCGGATGACGTGAACGTCATTGTCGAGGTGCCGGTCGGCGGCCATCCGATCAAGTACGAGATGGACAAGGAAGCCGGCGCGCTCGTCGTCGACCGCTTCCTCTACACGCCGATGACCTATCCGGGCAATTACGGCTTCGTGCCGCACACGCTGTCGGAAGACGGCGACCCGATCGACGTGCTGATCGCCAACACCCGCCCGC
>CAMLOC010000370.1 GCA_946481465.1 uncultured Shinella sp.
TGTCCGCGTGCCCGTCACTCTCCATGGTGGCGCGAAATTCAGCGGCGACCGTGAATACTTCCGCAAAATGTACCTCTATCAACTGGCGGATACCGAATGAGCCCTGCGCCTGCATATCCCCTCACAGAAAACGGCGCGCTCTATGACCCGGCTCAGGTCGAAGAATATGCGGCGATGCTGTTCCGGCATGTCGATTGGCAGCCGGGCCAGGTCATGTCGCTGCTGGGCATCGGTGAGAAGGGAACCGACAAATATGGCGTGATCCGCGAGCGCCAGATCATTTCCCCCAGCTTCCCCGGCGCGATGCACAACCACCTGAAGCGGTGGGCGCAGTGGCACACCGCCGGCTTCATCGTCCCCGCCGTGCTCAATGCCGACGCGAATGCCGGCAAGGGCGGCGGCGCGCTCGACAAGGTGGATGCGCTCACGGCGATCATTCTCGACATCGACAGCGGCGACGTGACGGCCAAGCACAAGTTCGTCTCCGAGCGGCTGGGCCGGCCGACGATGGTTGTCGCGTCGGGCGGCAAGACCGACGAGGGCAAGTTCAAGGCGCACCTTTACTGGCTGCTGTCCGAACCCTGCGAGGACGTGGAGCGCGTCGCCCGGCTGCGCAAGCAGCTCGCGGCGAAGGTGGGCGGCGATCAGTCGTTCGGCCGGGCGACGCAGGTTATTCGCGTGCCCGGCTCGGTTCACGCGAAGCACGGCAAGGCCAGCGTGTGCCGCATTCTCGACCGGGCACAGGTTGATTACGACCTAGATGAGCTGGCGGAAATCATCGAGAACATGCAGCCAATGCCGGGCCTCCCGGTCCAGCAACAGGCGCTTTCTCTGGTAGGCGGGATGGACTTCACGCCGCGGCAAGACACCGCCGTTGCCGCGCTGCACCGCGACATCAACGAGGGCGGCGACGAGCTGAACCGCTGGTCCGAGTTCTCGAAGGTCGCCGGCTTCCACATTGCCGAGGCACGCGCCGGCCGGATCACGCCGGCCGAAGCCTACCACAAGACGCAAGGCTGGATGCTGACGCACATGCACCCGGTATGGCCGCATGAGCGGTTCGAGCAGGAGTTTCGCGGCCTGTTCAATAAGGACGTGGCAACGCACGGGCCGTTCCCGCAATCGGTCGTCATGCGGGCCGAAGCCTCTGCGCTTGCCATCGAACCGACCCCGGCGACGTGGCCGCTCGCATCCATGATCCCGCCGCGCCCGTGGCTGTTCGGGCGCTGGCTGCAACGCGGCATCGTTACCGCCGTGATCGCGCCGGGCGGCGTCGGCAAGTCGTCGCTGATGTCGGCCATGACGCTTTCGATGGCTTCGGGGAAGCCGTTTCTCGGCAAGGATGTGTACGGCGGGCCCCTCCGCGTCTGGCTGTGGAATCTTGAGGACAGCGGCGAGAACCTGGCGCGCGGCCGGATCGCCGCCAGCCTGTTCCATCACGTCAAGCAAGAGGACTGCGGCGACCGTCTCTATGTGGACAGCGGGCCCGAGGGCAAGACGCTCTGCACCGCCGTTGAGGACCGCAACGGCTTCACCGTCATCGAGCCGGTCATGGAGAACATCATTGCCGCGATCCGCCGGCTGGGCGTCGATGCGCTGATAATCGACCCGTTCGTGTCGAGCCACGCGATCAACGAGAACGACAACAACAAGGTCGATGCGGTGGCTAAGTGGTGGGCCCGCGTCGCGCAGGCAACGAACTGCGCGGTCGTGCTGGTTCACCACTCGGTCAAGATGCGGGGCGAGACAGTCACCGCCGACAGTGCGCGCGGCGCGGGCGCTCTCAACAACGCGGCGCGCATGACGCTCGTGCTCAACCGCATGTCGATCGAGCAGGCCGAGACGTGGGAGATACCCCCGAACAAGGCGGCGCGGTACTTCAGCGTGGCCGACGACAAGCACAACCTGAGCCCGGCCGAAGGCGCGGACTGGTTCGAGATCGTCTCGCAATCGCTCGGCAATGGCAATGATATGTACGAGGCCGACAGCGTGGGCGTCGTCACCCGCTGGCAGCCGCCCCGTGCGCTCGATGGCGTGATGGCGACCGACCTGTTCCAGATACAAAAGAGGCTCGACGGAGCCGTGAGAACCGACACTCCTTACTGGAACAGCATCCAGGCCAAGGAAGGTAGCGGCTGGGCCGGGAATGTCGTGGCCGAAGTGGTGGGCCTCGACATCGACGATCCCGTAGCCCGCAAGCGCATTGGCGCGATGCTCAAGACGTGGATCGAGAACGGCGCGCTCAAGACCGAGCTCCACCGCAACGCCAAGGGAATGAAGAAGCCGGCGGTCGTCGTCGGTCGATGGGTGGGCGACCCCAACGCCCATGTGAACCTGCCCGGTGGGCAGTGGGACGAAGGAGAATAATACATGGCTGACATAGCCGACCTCGCGAACGATCAGATCGAACTGCACACCGCGCGCAGCATCGCCGCCGCCCGAAAGCCGATGATCCCCGGCGAGCCGGGAACCTGCCGCGAGTGCGGCGACGACATGCCCCGGCTGGTCTTCGGCCGCTGCGCGCCTTGCCGGGATGGGAGGCGGTGACAGAAACTTTCACCTTCAGCGTCGCCGGCACCCCTAGGCCGCAGCCGCGCCCGCGCTTCGTCAAGGGTCGCGTTGTCAGCACCGCCGACCCGAAGGCAAAGCTATGGCGGCTGGCGGTCGAGCGGGCTGTTGAACACGCGCTTGCCCTGCGCGGCGATCCGCTGCCGCTGTTCCGGGGAGCGATCCGCCTGCGCTGCATCTTCACCTTCGCCCCGCCGGCCAGCGCTGCCCATCGCATCAGTCATCCGCACACGCAAAAGCCGGATGCCTCGAATCTGCTGAAGCTGGTCGAGGACGTGATGGAAGATTGCGGCGTGTTCGCGAATGACAGCAAGATCGCCCGGCCCGAGCCTGAAAAATGGTGGGGACGCAACCCGGGCGTCGTCGTCATGGTCGAAACTATGGACGACGAACGCCGGGCGGAGCCGGTCAGCGCAGCTTCGGTGTCTCCGCCTTCTTGGCTTCTTGCGGGGCTGGGCCTGGCTTCGCCCCCCGACGACTGACACGCCGGCCGGGAAGCATCCCGAACAGCGCAAGCACGACGAGCGCGAGAAGCCAAATGCCCGGGCCCCATATCAGCACCGCGTCGCGCGTCTCCGTCGCGGCCCTCATGCACTCACTCTCAAAGTTGCATTCGCCTATGCGTTTGTCGGCCAGGTTCCACGCGACCGCCACAATCGCGGCCCATCCGGTGAGCACAAACCCTGATACCCATTCCATGCCCTGTCCCTCCTGCGCATCGCATGTAGCACGAAAAAGGGCCGCCCCGCTACCGGACGACCCTTTGGGCGTTTCCGTGCTGAGAGAAGCGCGCTAGCCGCCTCTCAGCGCCTCGATCAGAGCACGCCCATCTTCAGGCGAAAACTCGACGCCGTTGATCTTGATTGCGGGCGCGTCGCCGATCTCGATCACGAGCGCGACCTGGCCCCTGTAGTGCTCTGGCAATTCGGCCTCATCGACCGGAGGGATTGGAAAATCATGGTCTAAAATCACTGCCCCATTGACCTCTTTTCAGGAGGCCCAGCGGACGGCGCTGGTGCCGGGAGCTGAAAACAGGTCAACGTCCTGCGGTCTTATTCCCGGCGAGCCGGTCTTGTATTCGACCACTCCCGACGCAAAGCGCCGGTCAAGCGCCTTGCGTCAGAACGGTGTCTGGCTCGGGTCGCTTGCGTTGAGGAGTTTTCAGCTCCGAGTTGGCCGATTGCATCGGAGGGGCGTCGTGTCAATCGGCTCGTGTGGGCGGGTGTCGATAGGTCATCGGCTCGTCGCACAAGAAAAGGGCCGTCCCAAAAAGGACAGCCCTCGCGTTCGTCATGAATAGGAGAACGCGCGCCGAGTTAACCGGATGTTGAGTTTACAATTGAACGGAACCACGACTGGCGCGCCACGGCGCAGAGCTGATCCCACGTCTTGCGCGGCGTGCCGTCATGGTAGCGTGGCCGCGCCGCAACGTCGCGCTCGCAGTCTCGGCGGGCTTCTGCTTCGCGGTTCATTTGTCATTCCAGTGTTTGGCGGTGTAGGCGACAAGGACCGCCGCGAGGACGGTGGCCCACGCTATGAAGAGAAGGCTGCGAGCGTCATCCATTGCTCTCGTCCTTCGGGTAGTCTGCGCGGTAGGCTCCGACAATTTCATTGATGCGATCGATCTCAACCAGCATGTTGCTGTTGCGATAGCCCGCGTTGTTCATGACCGTACGAGCACGCATCAATTCGTCAGCCAACCTCTCCGCATGTTGGCGCAGGGTGCTTTCGTGGGCGGCGAGGACTGCTCGGACTGCTTCACGAGCTTCCTCATGGTCGAGGATGGTTCCGCGTGTATAGGTTCGCATGACTGCGTTGATAACAACGGGCACGAGCCTTTCCACCGCCTCGGTGCTCGGTTCATTCTGGGTCATGGCAAAACCTCCCCGACCACGAACCCCACGACAAGCCCATAGGTGAGCCACAGAAGCCGCAGACGAAACGCCCGTCGCTGCCATTCGTAGTGCTCCTCCCACTTCCCGCGTTCGTAGGCTTCATCGAAAGCGACCTGAGACATCTGCCCCACACCGTTACGATAGCCTTCGGCACGCGCTTGGCCGAGGATCGATGCTCTATTCTGGGTCATGTTCGGTCTCGCTCTTAGTAAATGGGGACGGGAAGCTGCT
>CAMLOC010000371.1 GCA_946481465.1 uncultured Shinella sp.
CGACGTTCTCGACGTCGTAGAGCGATTCGCCCTTGAGCAGCCCGGCCTGGCGCAGCAGGCCTTCCAGCTTCTCCGTGCCGACTTCCGAAAAGTTGGCGGAGCGCTGCTTCTCGTCGATCTCGTAATCGGCCTCGTCCAGCATCGGGATGAAGGCATCGATCGTCGTGTAGAGGTCCGAGCGGTCGTCGAGAGGCCCCGAAATGATCAGCGGCGTGCGCGCCTCGTCGACGAGGATCGAGTCCACTTCGTCGACGATGGCGAAGAAGTGGCCGCGCTGCACCATCTGGCCGCGCTCGTACTTCATGTTGTCGCGCAGATAGTCGAAGCCGAGTTCGTTGTTCGTCGCGTAGGTGATGTCGCAGCCATAGGCGGCGCGGCGCTGGTCGTCGTCGAGGCCGTGCACAATGACGCCCGTGGTGAGCCCGAGGAAGCCATAGATCTTGCCCATCAGCGCGCTGTCGCGCGTCGCGAGATAGTCGTTGACCGTCACGACATGCGCGCCCTTGCCGGCGAGCGCGTTGAGGTAGACGGGAAGCGTCGCCACCAGCGTCTTGCCTTCGCCGGTCTTCATCTCGGCGATCGACTTTTCATGCAGGATCATGCCGCCGATGAGCTGCACGTCGAAGGGGCGCAGGCCAAGGACGCGCAAGGCCGCCTCGCGGGCGACGGCAAAGGCCGGGACCAGGATGTCGTCGAGCGTCTTGCCGCTCGCGAGCTGCTCGCGGAATTCCACGGTCTTCGCCCGCAGCGCGTCGTCGGACAGCGCCTTCATCTGCGGTTCGAGCGCATTGATGGCATCGACGCGGGGCTTGTAGGAGCGAATGCGACGATCGTTCGAGGAACCGAACAACTTGCGGGCTATGCCGCCGAGGCTGACCATCAGGATGGTCCTTTCTTCATGGGCGCCCGGCGCGTGACAGGTCGCACGATATTTGCGCGCAAAGCCTTGAGACGCCCGGAAACTGTTCTGGACGCGGGATTGCGTGACAGATAAGAGGGGGGTCGAATGATGTCAACGGCTCAAGCGGTTGCACAACTGCCACATTCTGGTGGTGTTGAACCGTTTGGCACCGGATATCGGCCCGATTCCGGCGAGGATGTGAAAGGTCTTTTTCAATATGTTCAAGTACAGCAAGCTCGCAGCAGTCGCTCTGATCGCGATTGCCGCCGCAAGCACCAGCGTCCGTGCTGAGGATGCGGCGGCCGATCCCGTCATCGCCAAGGTGGGTGCCCTCGAGATCCGCGAATCGGAGCTGAAGCTCGCCATTGCCGGCCTCGACCCGCAGCTTGCCAACCTGCCGGACGAGCAGAAGCGCGTCGCCGCCCTCTCCTCGATCATCGACGTGAAGCTGCTCGCCTCCGACGCCGGCAAGGAAGGCCTGCAGGACACGCCCGACTTCAAGCAACGCCTCGCCTTCCTCACCGATCGCGAACTGCACAATGCCTATTTCAAGAAGCACGTCGTCGACGCCGTGACCCCGGAAGAGGTGAAGGCGCGCTACGACAAGGAAGTCGCCGCCATCGAGCCGGAAGACGAGATCCGCGCGCGCCACATCCTCGTCAAGACCGAGGAAGAGGCCAAGGCCATCATCAAGGACCTCGACGCCGGCAAGGACTTCGTCGAGATCGCCAAGGAGAAGTCGACCGACCCGAACAAGTCCGAGGGCGGCGACCTCGGCTATTTCGGCAAGGGCCGCATGGTTCCCGAATTCGAAACGGCCGCCTTCGCGCTGGAAAAGGGCGCCTATTCGAAGGAGCCGGTGAAGAGCCAGTTCGGCTTCCATGTCATCAAGATCGAGGACAAGCGCAAGCAGCAGCCCCCGGCGCTCGACCAGGTCGAAAGCCAGGTTCGTCAGCTCGTCATGCGCGACAAGTATCTGGAACTCCTGGAAAAGGCTAAGGCTGCCGCTCCGATCGACATCCAGGACGCCGCGCTGAAGACCGCCTATGACGCGGTCAACAAGCCGGAGGCCGCGGGCGAAGGCGAAGCCGCACCGGCAACCGAAGGCCAGCAGTAATCGACGACGGCCCGGCAACTGCCGGGCCCCTTCTTGCAACAGGAAAGCACGATGTCCGGTTCCGTCTCCCCGCTCGCTCCCAAAACCTATGCCGACATGCCGCCGGTGCGCGGCGTGCGCATGGCGACCGCCGCCGCCGGGATCAAGTACAAGAACCGGACGGACGTGCTGATGATGGTGTTCGACCGCCCCGCAGCCGTCGCCGGCGTCTTCACCCGCTCGAAATGCCCCTCGGCGCCGGTCGATTTCTGCCGCGCCAACCTTCCCGGCGGCGTCGCCCGCGCCGTCGTGGTCAATTCCGGCAATGCGAATGCCTTCACCGGCCGCAAGGGCCGCGAATCGACCAGGATGACCGCCGAAGCCGTCGTCAGGGCGGTCGGCTGCAAGGAGAGCGAGGTGTTCCTCGCCTCGACCGGCGTCATCGGCGAACCGCTCGACGCGACGAAATTCTCCGGCGTGCTCGACAGCCTCGCCGCCTCCGGCACGGAGGACTTCTGGTTCGAGGCCGCCAAGGCGATCATGACGACGGACACCTATCCGAAGGTCGCCACGCGCACGGCGGAGCTCGGCGGCGTCACCGTGCGCATCAACGGCATCGCCAAGGGCGCCGGCATGATCGCGCCCGACATGGCGACCATGCTGTCCTTCGTGGTAACGGATGCGGATATCCCGACGCCGGTGCTGCAATCGCTGCTGTCGGCCGGCGTCGGCCCGACCTTCAATTCCGTCACCGTCGACAGCGACACCTCGACCTCCGACACCTTGATGCTGTTTGCCACCGGCGCGGCCGAGGGCCAGGCGCCCGTCACCGCGGACGATGCCGCACTCGACGGTTTCCGCGCGGCGCTGAACGATCTCCTGCGCGACCTCGCGCTCCAGGTCGTGCGCGACGGCGAGGGTGCGCGCAAGATGGTGGAAGTCACCGTCGAGGGCGCCGAGAACGACGCGGCGGCCAAGCGCATCGCGCTGTCCATCGCCAATTCGCCGCTGGTCAAGACCGCGGTGGCCGGCGAGGACGCCAATTGGGGCCGTGTCGTCATGGCCGTCGGCAAGTCCGGCGAGATGGCCGACCGCGACCGCCTCGCCATCTGGTTCGGCGACGTGCGCGTCGCCGTCGACGGCGAGCGCGATCCCACCTATTCCGAAGAGGCCGCGACCGCGGTCATGAAGCGGCAGGACATTCCCGTGCGCGTCGAGATCGGCCTCGGCACCGGCAAGGCGACGGTCTGGACCTGCGACCTCACCAAGGAATATGTCGAAATCAATGGCGACTATCGCAGCTAAAGGCCCTCTCGCGTGACGCCATCGGAAGAAAACATGAGCGATCTGCCGAAAGTCCGCCGGCTGGAAGCCGTCGGCTTCCGCGCCTGGCCGGCCGCATCCGTGCATTATGACGGAAGCTGGCTCTTCCGGCTGACCGCCGGCCATCCCTCGCGCCGGCTGAACTCGGTGAACCCGCTCGACCCGTCCGACACCCGCGACCTCGAAATCCGCCTGCAGAAGGCCGCCAAGAAATTCTCCGACTACGGCCGGCCGCTGCTGGTGCGCCAGACGCCGCTGACCCCGCCGAAGCTCGTCGCCCACATGGACGAGGCCGGCTGGACGGAGGCGGGCCGCACCATCGTCATGATGGCGGATCTTGCCACGCTGCCGCGCGATGAGGGCCTCGATCACCTGCCGAGCCGCGACGTCGGTCGCTTCGTCGATGCACGCATCCGCGTCGCCGGCGACGACCCCGCGCTGAAGCCCGGCCTTACCGAGATCATCAACGCCATCAAGCCGGAAACCGGCCTCTTCATCTTCGAGGAGCCCGCTTTCGGCCCGACGGCGGTGGCGATCGCCGTGCACGACAACGACCTCGTCGGCGTGCTGCAGCTCGGCGTGGCGAAGGAGCGGCGCGGCGGCGGCCTCGGTACCGCGGTCCTCCACGCCGCCCTGCGCTGGGCGAAGCTCAAGGGCGCTCGCCAGGCCTGGGTGCAGGTCGAGGCCGACAATGCGGCTGCCATCGCGCTCTACCGCCGCGCCGGCTTCAAGGACGTCTACCAGTACAGCTATCGGGGGCCGCAGGCCGCATGAGCGAGACCGAAACGAAATCCCGCCGCATCCTGCTCGTCGCCGCCTGTGCGCTGGTCGACGCCGATGGCCGCGTCCTCCTCGCACAGCGCCCCGAGGGCAAGACGCTGGCCGGCCTCTGGGAATTTCCCGGCGGCAAGGTGGAGCCCGGCGAGACGCCGGAGGAGACGCTGATCCGCGAGCTGGACGAGGAACTCGGCATCCGCACGAAGGTCGCCTGCCTCGCCCCGTTGACCTTTGCCAGCCACACCTACGACGATTTCCATCTCCTGATGCCGCTCTATGTGTGCCGCCGCTTCGAGGGCACAGCGCATGGCCGCGAGGGGCAGGCGATCAAGTGGGTGCGGCCCAAGGCGCTGCGCGAATACCCCATGCCGCCGGCCGACGAGCCGCTCATTCCCTTCCTGATGGACCTTCTGTAGGCGGGACGGCAGGGATTTACCCCGCATTTTTCAGTCTCCGTTAAGCAATCGTTTAGCACCATGGTTCAAAGATTGGGCCTGACGTTGCAATGAATGCCTACGAGACCCTGTGATGCGTGACGAAGACTTCTGGAAAGCCGTTCAGGAGAAGGATGTCACGCCGGCCGGCGACACCCGGAC
>CAMLOC010000372.1 GCA_946481465.1 uncultured Shinella sp.
CCCATCTGGTTGCGGGTAAAGGTGTAGGAATACATGAAGGTTGCCGGCAGCTCGGTCGCCTGGCCGGGACCGCCGCCGGTCAGGGCGACGACGAGGTCGTAGGCCTTGATGGCGAGGTGGGCGAGCACGACGAAGGCGGACAGGAACACCGGCCGCATCAGCGGGATGATGATGCGGCGGTAGATGGTGGTGGTCGAGGCGCCGTCGATCTGCGCCGCCTTGATGATCTCGTTGTCGACGCCGCGCAGGCCGGCGAGGAACATCGCCATGACGAAGCCGGAGGATTGCCAGACGGCGGCGATCACCACGCAATAGATGGCGTAGTTGCGGTCCTTGATCCAGTTGAAGGCAAAACTCTCCCAGCCCCAGAGATGCATGGTGTTCTCCAGCCCGATGCCGGGATCGAGGAACCATTTCCAGGCGGTGCCGGTGACGATGAAGGAAAGCGCCATCGGATAGAGGTAGATCGGTCTGAGGATGCCCTCGGCGCGGATCTTCTGGTCGAGCAGGATGGCGAGCCCAAGGCCCAGCACCGAGCAGATGACAATGTAGAGCGAGGCGAAGATCGCAAGGTTCGAGATCGCCCGCCACCAGTGCGGCAGCGCCCAGAGTTTGGAATAGTTGCTCAGTCCCACGAAATTGTAGGAGGGCAGCATCTTGCTGTCCGTCAGCGATAGGAAGCCCGTATAGGCGATGAAGCCGTAGACGAAGACGAGCACGATGAGGAAACTGGGGGCCAGCACGAGCTTCGGCAAAAGCTCCTGCAGCCGGCTTCGGCTATCCATGGTCGGTACCACCGTTATTGTGTGTTTGTCGGCGGCGAGGCATGCCCCTCATCCGCCTGCCGGCACCTTCTCCCCGCAGGCGGGGAGAAGGATTATGCCGTGACCTCTCCGTCTTCCTCTCCCCGCTTGCGGGGAGAGGGCCGGGGTGAGGGGCAGCGTCGTTCGCTTACTTCGCAGCCTCGACGGCGGCCTTCAGTTCCTCCACGGCTTCCTCGGAGGAAAGCTCGCCGTTGAACTGGCGGGTCACGACGTCGTAGATCGCGTTCTTGACGGAGGCCGGGTTGGCGTGGCCGTGCGCCATGGAGCCGAACAGCGAGCCGTTGGCATTGGCTTCCGCGAGGTCCTTGATCGCCTTCTTGCCGCAATCGTCGAAGGCTTCGTCGGAAACGTCCGTGCGGGCCGGGGCGGAGCCCTTGACCACGTTGAAGGCCGACTGGAACGCCGGGCTCTCGATGGCCGATGCCATCACGAGCTGCGAGGGCACCTTGTCCTCGGCCACCTTGAACATCGCGAACTGGTCGGAGTTGAAGGTGACGGAGCCCTGCGTGCCGGGGAAGCGCATGCAGACGAAGTCCGTGCCCGGCTTCTTGCCGGCCTTGATGAATTCGCCCTTCGCCCAGTCGCCCATGAACTGCACGCCGGCCTTGCCTTCGATGACCATGGCGGAGGCGAGGTTCCAGTCGCGGCCGGAGAAGTTGTCGTCCACATAGGAGCGCAGCTTCGTCATACGATCGAAGGCTTCCTTCATCTTGTCCGAGCCGAGCGTTGCCGAGTCGAGATCGATGAAGGCCTTCTTGTAGAAATCGTCGCCGAGCGAGAGCACGACGGCGTCGAAGATCGTCGCATCCTGCCAGGGCTGGCCGCCATGGGCCACGGCCGTCAGGCCCTGGGATTTGAAATTGTCGAGCATGGCGATGAGCTCATCCCAGGTTTCCGGCGCCTTGCCGCCGGCCTTGTCGAGCGCGGCCTTGTTGATCCACATCCAGTTGGTCGAATGGACGTTGACCGGCGCTGCGATCCAGTGGCCGTCATGTTTGGAGAACTGCTGCAGGGCCTTCGGGATCACGGCGTCCCAGTTTTCCTTGGCGGCAATCTCGTCGAGATTGCCGAGCGCGCCTTCCTTGGCCCAGTCGAGAATGTCGAAGCCGAGCATCTGCACGGCGGTCGGCGCGTTGCCGGCCGTGACGCGGGCGCGCAGCACCGTCATCGCTTCCGTGCCGCCGCCGCCGGCGACCGGCATGTCGGTCCAGGAAATGCCCTTGGATTCGAGGTCCTTCTTCAGGACGTCGAGCGCGGCGGCTTCACCGCCGGAGGTCCACCAGTGCAGCACCTCCACGCCTTCGGCGGCCTTCGTCGCGGTCATGCCGCCGAGCGTCATCATCACCGCGGCGATAGCGGTGGTCGTCAAAAACTTGCGCATCGTATTCCTCCCGTTTGCAAGTTCGAAGGGCGAGAGCCTCCTCCCGCCGATTTTTCCGAAGCCCATGGGGCGTCGGTGGTCCGTCTATGGCTCATAGCGCCGCGCCAATTTAAAACGTTGTAAATTTGCGAAGTCAAGCTGTGGCGAAAGGCGGCGCGGGCTCTCTTTGGAAATGCGGTAAATTCAGGCAATCCATATGGTTTCCGCAAATCAGAGCGCTTTGTGCAGCGCACTGAAATCGTTTTAAATTCTGTGCGGCGCAAGATTGCCGAACGCCGGGCCGCTCGGTATGGTGCCGCATATCGCCTGCCCCCATTCGAAGAACTGTGCCCGTGTCCCGCATCGAAAAGCCCGCCGACAGTGATTTTGCCCGCACCGCTTCCCGAGCCGGCAAGCCGACGCTGAAGACGATTGCGGAAATGACGGGTCTTGCCGTCACGACGGTTTCCCGCGCGCTCGGCAATGCGCCGCAGATTTCCGAGGCAACGCGCCGGCGCGTGCACGAGGTCGCCGCCGAAATCGGCTACCTGCCGGACCGTGCCGCCCAGCGCCTCAAGACCGGCCGCACCAATGTCATCAGCGTCCTTCTCGATCCGCACGGCGAGCTGCTCGAATACGGCACCTCGCTGATGCACGGCATCGCGCAGTCGCTCGTCGGCACGCCCTACCATCTTGTTGTCACGCCGAACTTCATCGAGGGCAGCAATGTCGATTCGGTGCAGCACATCATCAGAAACGGCATGGCCGACGGGATGATTTTCTCGCGAACCGAGCCGTTCGATCCGCGCGTGCGCCTGCTTCTCGAAAAGGGTTTTCCCTTCGTCACGCATGGCCGAACCGAATTTTCGACCCCGCACCCCTATGTTGACTACGACAATTTCGCCTTTGCCTACGAGGCCACCAAGCGGTTGATCATCCGCGGACGGCGCCGGCCGATGCTGATCCTTCCGCCGCGGCGCATGACCTTCTCGCAGCACCTGCTGCACGGCTTCATGACCGCCGTGCGCGAGGCCGGCGTGCCGTACGAGATCCCTGAAGAGATCAATCTCGACTGTCCCGTCGATCAGATCCGCGACTATATGAGCCGGCGCGCAGTCGCCGCGGATCGTCCGGACGGGTTCGCCTGCGGCGGCGAAGTCTCGGCGCTCGCGACCATCACCGCGATGGCCGAGCACGGCCTGACGCTTGGCGTGGAGTACGATATCGTCGCCAAGCAGACGTCCCGGCTTCTGCCGAATATCCAGCCGCGGGTCGAAAGCATTTACGAGGACCTGACCGAGACCGGCCGCCTCATGGGGCGCATTCTGCTCGCCCGCATCAACGGCGACGAGACGACCGACTTGCAGGTGCTGCTCCAGCCGCAATTCAGCTTCCCGACGCCCTGAACGGGCGGCAGCGCCGGTTCCAGCCATGGGTGTCGGGAAAGCCTTGGTCATCGCGGCATCCACCAGCCGGTGCGCGCGCCGATATGCATGTTGAGCGTCTTGGTCTCGGTATAGTCCTCCACCGCATGGCGGCCGAGCTCGCGGCCGAGGCCGGACTGGCGGTAACCGCCGAAGGGCAGCTCGGAGGCGCCGTCCATGAAGGTGTTCATCCAGATCGTGCCGGCGCGCACCTTGCGGCCGATGGTCAGGCAGGTGTCGAAATCGCGGCTCCAGACGCCGGCCGACAGGCCGTAGTCGATGGCATTGGCGATGCGGATCGCCTCCTCGGTCGTCTCGAAGGTGAGGACCGAAAGCACCGGGCCGAACACCTCCTCCCGGGCGACGGCCATGTCCGGCCTGACGCCCGAAAGGATGGTCGGGGCCATGAACTGGCCGAGCCCGAGATCAAGCGCCGCGCCGCCGAGGGCGACGGACGCTCCGGCTTTCGCCGCGCCGTCGACATAGGCGCCGATCTTTTGAAGGTGCTGCGGCGTGATGATCGCGCCGACCTGCGTCGCCGGATCGAGCGGGTCGCCGACCTTCACCCTCTTCGCGAGTTCCGCGATGCGCGCCGTGACGTCCGCGGCGATCGAGGTGTGCAGGATCAGCCGCGAGCCGGCATTGCAGCATTCGCCGGCATTGAAATAGGCGCCGAAGACGGCGGCGTCGATGAAGGCGTCGAGGTCGGCATCCGGAAAGACGATCTGCGGGTTCTTGCCGCCGAGTTCGAGCGATACCTTCTTCAGGGTCTGCGCGGCATTGGCCATGGTCAGGCGGCCGACGCCGGTCGAGCCGGTGAAGGAGACCATGTCGACGTCCGGATGCGTCGTCATCACGCTGCCTACCTCCGGGCCGGTGCCGGTGACGATGTTGACGACACCGGCGGGCACGCCGGCCTCGATGAGGATTTCGCCGAGGACGAGCGTCGAGCCCGAGGTGAGTTCGGACGGCTTCACCACCGTCGTGCAGCCCGCGGCCAGCGCGAAGGGCAGCTTCTGGCTCACGATCAGGAAGGGGAAGTTCCACGGCGTGATGATCGACACGACGCCGATCGCCTCGCGCAG